>NZ_JBYCCV010000015.1:0-72183 GCF_057473825.1 Aliterella sp. E5.1 | reverse complement strand
ACGTCTGTTGGCAAACAGGACAGAGATAGCGTTGATGTCCGTTGGGCATCTTGCCGTGTTTATGGGCTTTAGAATGATCACACAAAGGGCATTGCATGGACGAGTTGCAGATGAGAGATCCCCTCTACTCTACCAATCCCACGTTTATTTGACGCACTACCAATTTCTCCTACTTGATTATCCGTGCATTGAGTTAAAGAATTAGGATTTGCGATCGCAATTTTGCCCTCTAACCATCGCTTGCAACCAACGTACAGGTTTTTGCACAAAAGCAATGGGAGAAAGGAAAATGCAAGGCATACCCACATACATCGATTGGAGTACGTTACCTATTAGTCCCATGGCGTGAAACAAAGGCAACCAAACAACACCAATAGATTTTTCTGTATGACCAAATGCTAGTTGGAGGGCTTTTTAGTTGTGCATTACGCAGCCATGGGTAATCATTACACCTTTAGGCACTCCCGTAGAGCCGGAGGTATATTGTAAAAATGCCAAAGTATCGCTACTAATGTTTGGTTCTCTCCAATCCGCAGCTTGGGTACAACCATCGGTAGTTAGCCATTCTAGAGGCTCTGCAAGAGTCCCTAGCTGGCTTTTGAGCTTGGATAGGATATTTTTGCAGCTAAAAAGGAACTAGGAATTAAGGTAAGTAATAAAAGAATCGTTGATACAAAAGTAATTCGATAACCAAATAAAGTTTTAAGTTAAAAGGTAAGATATCCAGCCCAAAAATCCAGTAGCAAATGCACTAATAACTTTACCAGCTATAAAAGTATTACCTGTGATAATTGTCACTGCTGCTAAAAGCAAGCAATAACCTGGGGGTTGTGTTGATAAGTGTAAGAGCGCCCTGCTAAAATATTCTCAGCTTGCACTGCATAAACTTCATAAAAATCACTTTCTACTCCAAAAGCACCAACTTCACGAAAGTAGCCAATAATTAAAGTAAGCAAGTTGCAATGCAAAAAACTAGGATAATGCGATCGCAATGCTTACTTGTAACCATAGTATTTAGTCGCAATCTCTAAAGCTTTATAAACATTTAAGCTATTTAAAATTGGGTGTTGTGCTTCCATTTCAACCGATGTCCAACCTTGATAGTTAAGACTAGCCAAAGTCTCAGAAAAAATTAAATGATCTACATCATTTTCCCCAATTAGTGCTAGTAAAGGTTCGCTAATGTGAAAGTGGCACAGCTTGCTAAAAGATTGCTTTAAAGCTGATTGAATAGGCTCATTGCTTAAAGTCATACTAGCACTATCTAAATACAATCCAAATCCATTACTATCAACTTTGTTTACTAACTCTAAGCCTTGCTCGGAGTTGGTAATAACATCACATCTATAAGCTTTAGGATTAGGCTCAATACAAAACTTTATTCCCCATTTAGCGGCGGCTTCGCCTATCTTACGAAAAAATTCTACAGCTATTCCCTCAATTTGTTGCCAAGTCAAGCTACCAATTTTTCTATTTTTAGGAGAACCAAATACCAGAATTTTAGCACCTAGTTTGCTACCTAGTTCGATAGTATCTACCAAATATTTAAAAGTTTCACGGCGCGTTTGAGCGTTATCAAAAATTGTCAAATCTGGTCTACCAAATAACAAAGCTTGCATTGCAACAATTTCAATATCTCGACTTTGCCAAAAATGCTTATATTCAGCAACTTCGATATCTGATGCTACCGAAGGTGAATGCCAAAGCTTAGTAGTAGCAACTTCAACTCCTTTTATTTCAAATTTTTGCATGATTTGAGCAATCTCTTTTTCTTCTGCCAATTGCCAAGCTATATTAGAAATTGCAATTTTCATTAGTCTAATTTCATGATTTATTAAAGAAATTTTACTGCAAAAACAACCAACTTAATTGACGAAACAAAAACAATAAACTAACGTCACAAGCAATAGCAAATCTTCGAGCTTAAAATTGTTTATTCACACTCAGGGTAGACTTATGGAAATTAAGCCTCACTCTAGCATTGCCATAAAATACACTAAGAGAAGTTGCTGTTTAATCTGAGCTATTGAATCATTGGTACTATGCGATTAAAGAATAAATTGCGCTCCTTCCGTCAATTAATGACTCATGGACTAGCGATCGCGTTTGGAGTATTGTTCGCTGTTAGTAGCTTGCGTGTGTTACCATCCCAAGCTCTATCGATCCCCACAGATGTAAATTCCCCCCAAATTGTCGCCCAACAGCCTCCCAAAGCCAAGGTAGGCTCTAATAGTTTTGTCGCCGCCGCCGTCAATCGAGTAGGTGCGGCGGTTGTCCGGGTTGATACTGAGCGTACCGTAACTCGGCGAATCAACGAGCCGATGTTCGACGATCCCGTTTTCCGGCGCTTTTTTTGTGAAAGTTTCCCCCAACGAATGCCCGAAGAACGGGTAAGAGGGATAGGATCGGGGTTCATTATTGACCGTAGCGGCGAGATTTTGACTAATGCTCACGTAGTTAATCAGGCTGATAAGGTAACAATAAGACTACAGGACGGACGTACCTTAGAAGGCACAGTACAAGGTGCTGATGAAGTTACCGATTTAGCAGTAATCAAAGTCAATTCTACTAAGGGCGACTTACCTGTAGCACCCCTAGGAGATTCGGGAGAGGTGCAAGTAGGCGACTGGGCGATCGCCGTGGGAAATCCTTTAGGATTTGATAGTACGGTTACTTTGGGCATTGTCTCGACCTTAAAACGCTCCAGCGCTCAAGTCGGTATTCCCGATAAGCGTTTAGAATTTATCCAAACTGATGCAGCTATCAACCCCGGTAATTCTGGTGGTCCGTTGCTAAACGACCAAGGTGAAGTAATTGGAATCAATACCGCAATTCGCGCCGATGCGATGGGAATTGGTTTTGCAATTCCTATTAATAAAGCTAAAGAAATCAAAGACAGGTTGATGCGCGGCGAGAGAATTGCTCACCCTTATTTGGGCGTACAGATGGAGAATTTGACTCCAGAGCTTGCCAAAGCCAACAATACCGATCCCAATTCTCCCATCAATGTACCGGAAGTTGAGGGCGTTTTAGTAGTGCGCGTAGTACCCAATTCACCTGCTGCATCAGCGGGTTTACGGCGCGGCGATGTAATTTTGCAAATTGACAAGCAGCCTGTGACTACTGGGGAACAATTGCAAAATATTGTTGAAAATAGTCGCATTGGGCAGACTTTGCAACTCAAAATTCAGCGTGGAAATCAAGCCCAGCAAATCGGGGTGAAAACTGGAGAGTTACAGCGCGAGGCTGCATAATTAAAGGCAGCAATACAAATAAGTATTGCTGCTTTTGGTTTCTGTTCAAGAACGCGATCGCTTTAAAATACACGAAAATTAACACGATAACTAATTGCTATGCCCGTTAAAGTTGGAGATACAGCCCCAGATTTTACTTTACTTTCTCAATCTGGTGCATCTGTTAGCCTAAATGATTTTCGCAATCAAAAGTCTGTGGTACTTTACTTTTACCCTAAAGACGATACGCCGGGATGTACGAAAGAGTCTTGTGAATTTCGATATCAATACGAAGTATTTAAAACTGCTGGGGCGGAAGTTATAGGTATCAGCGCCGATTCCCCAGAATCACACCGACAGTTTGCCACTAAGTACAATTTGCCTTTTACGCTACTTAGCGACAAAGATAACCAAGTCCGCAAACTTTACGGTGTCCCATCAACGGCTTTTGTACTTCCAGGGCGTGTAACCTACGTCATCGACGAACAAGGAATTGTCAAAAACATTTTCAATTCGCAATTCAATTTCAAAGGTCACATTGAAGAATCATTGAAAACTCTGCAAG
Organism: Aliterella sp. E5.1; assembly: GCF_057473825.1. Classification (NCBI taxonomy): domain Bacteria; kingdom Bacillati; phylum Cyanobacteriota; class Cyanophyceae; order Chroococcidiopsidales; family Aliterellaceae; genus Aliterella; species Aliterella sp. E5.1. Next base: position 68,385 of record NZ_JBYCCV010000015.1, on the reverse strand, counting down.
CAGTTTAGTGATTTGGGGCGTATCTAAATATACGCCCCAATAGCCTTATTTCATTAAATGGGGTTTTTCGCTACTTTTATTTTGTGCCGATTTACCATTCCCATTATTAGCCTGTCCGTTGTTGCGCGGTTGAATTACGCCATAGCCGCCATGATTGCGCTCGTAAATTACGTTGATTTCTCCAGTTTCCGCGTTGCAGAACATATAAAAATCATGGTCTACTAGCTGCAATTGCTCTAATGCCTCTGTTGTTGTCATTGGCGGCATGGCAAAATATTTTGTGCGGACAACTTCGGCGGGTAACTGAGGAGTGCGATCGCCAATTAAGTCGGATACTAATGGTATCTGTTCCTCACTATCTGCCTCTACTACTGGTTCTACCAGCGCTTTAGTAGCTTGCCTTTTTTCCTTATATTTCCGCAATTGACGAGCTATTTTATCTGCGACTAAATCTATACTTGCATACAAGCTCTCGCTGCTTTCTTCGGCACGAATTACACTACCGTTGGCATATATTGTTACTTCTGCTGATTGCTTGCTGCTGATGCGTGGATTGCGTGCTACAGACAAATGAACATCTACTTCTGTGGTCAAAGCTTGAAAATGATTTACTGCTTTTTCAATCTTTTGATGTACATACTCGCGAATTGCATCTGTTAGTTCAATATTTTTGCCATGGATGACAAGCTTCATATTTAATTCTCCGCTAGGTTGCCTGTGCAAATTGTTTTTTTCAAAGGCAAAGCTATGGTAATAGCTATTATTGTAAATAACTATTCCTTGGGTCAGTGGGGCAATGCCTATCTGTGCTTTTTTAGCAGCCAATTACAACTTAAATATCTTTCTCTTGCTACCACGCACTTTATATAAGTTACCTTCTCGACTGCTAAAATCTATCGGCTCACGTTATTTGAAGATCGCATCGGATTTTCTTGTAGCTAACTTAATTGGTTAGCAGTTAAAGTAGATAGTTTGCGGTTACGATTGAACTCTTTAGACCTTTTACCAACGGTATAGATATTGATATTTTGCCTAAAACATTTCAATTTTGAAGTGCATGATTAGGTTAGAAGAAACTTCCTCCCTGCCGATTTGAAGTCATACATTTACCCTACCACTTTGTATTGTGGAAAACAGTTATTTTCTTCTATCTTCAAGATTTTTTGCATGAGTTGATAATTCTTTATTTTAGCGCCGGGTTTTAAGCTCAAGTTTAGTAAAAATTACCCTTGATTTTTGTAATGATTCCGAGTAAAAAAACCTTAAACGAAACTCACCGCCGTTGCTGTTACTTATATAACCAGAAGCTAACAAGTTACTCTATAGCTTGGGATTGGCAAAAAAAACTATTGCAAGAGCGTATCAATAATCCTGAGTTGAATGATGCCCTAATTTTGCTAGAACATCCGCCAGTCTATACCCTAGGACAAGGAGCGAACCTAGATTTTCTAAACTTTGATATTGACAAAAGTGACTTTGAAGTGTACCAGGTAGAGCGGGGTGGTGAAGTTACTTATCATTGTCCAGGTCAATTGGTAGGCTACCCAATATTGAATTTGAAATATTATCGCCAAGATTTGCACTGGTACTTGCGACAACTAGAAGAAGTGCTGATAAGGATTTTGGCGGTTTATGGGTTAAAAGGTGATCGCATTGATGGTTTAACAGGCGTTTGGGTAGAAGGAGTTAAGGTGGGTGCAATCGGAATTAAAGTTAGTCGCTGGGTGACTATGCACGGCTTTGCTTTAAATGTATGTCCCGATTTGACTGGGTTTGAGCAAATTGTCCCCTGTGGAATTTCAGATAAAGCTGTAGGGACTATGGCGCAATGGATTCCAGGTATTAAGTTAGAGGAAGTACGCGACCCTGTAGCGGTGGCTTTCGCGGAAGTATTTGGAGTTGATTTTATCGAACAGGAGTTGTAGCACCATGCTTGAACAATTAGAAACAAGCGATCGAGACGCAGTTATTACTCTTTACGATATCTCGTGGGAGAAGTTTGAAGCGATCGCATCTTTGCTTGAAGAATCAAAAATACGTTTAACTTATTTGGATGGAACCCTAGATATAATGTCCCCTTCACCAGCGCATGAAGAATCAAAAGGTACTGTAGGTTTGTTACTGGAAACTTACTTACGTCATGTAGGTAGGCGGTTTTATAGAACAGGCGGGTATACTTTAGGGAGTCGTGAAGTAGGCGCGAGGGGAGAACCTGACGAGTCATACAACTTAGATTTTATTAAGCCAATTCCAGATATCGCTATTGAAATAGTTATTACTAGCGGTGGCGTAAATAAGTTAGAAAAATACAGGCGTTGGGGTGTACCGGAAGTTTGGTTTTACCAAAAGCAGCGAGTATTTATTTATCACCTATACGCCAATAAATACGAACAGGTAGATAAAAGTAAATTTTTACCAGAATTAAATATAGATTTACTTGTTCGCTGCTTAAATATGCCCGATCAATACGATGCAACGATCACATTTTCTCAACAATTGCAGGTAGAAAGCTAGAAATTACTCGTTATTGGCGTATTCAAGCGACTAAGAAATGTCTGTAAGCGAGTACTTTGGGGATTGGTAATAACTTCGCGGGCTATTCCCTGTTCTTCTATTTTGCCCTTGTCTAGAAAGATTACTTTGCTTGCGACTTCACGAGCAAATTGCATTTCATGAGTAACAACTACCATCGTCATTCCATCGGCGGCTAATTGCTGCATTACTTGCAATACTTCCCCGACAAGTTCTGGATCTAAGGCGCTTGTGGGTTCGTCAAACAGCATAATTTGCGGATTCATGCACAAACTCCGCGCGATCGCAACTCGTTGTTTTTGTCCTCCAGATAATTGCTCTGGATAGGCAGATGCTTTGTCAAATAAACCTACTTTGTCGAGATAAACTCCGGCAATTTGGGCGCTTTCTTTCTGAGTTTTGCCCAATACTTGACGCGGTGCGAGAGTAAGGTTTTCTAAGACACTGAGATGAGGAAATAAGTTAAATTGCTGAAATACCATCCCGACAAGACTTCGCAATTGTCGCAGCGTTCGGTAGTTTAGGGTGGGATGAGATATATCGATGCCGTTAACTACCAGTTTTCCGCGATCGATGGCTTCTAGGCGGTTAAAACAGCGCAATAGCGTACTTTTACCACACCCAGAGGAGCCAATTACAGCTACTACTTCTCCTTGATTAATTGCACCCGTGATTCCTTGGAGGACTTTTAGAGAGCCAAAGTTTTTCTCAATATTCTCAAATGCGATCGCTTTGTCCATATTTATTTATCGTTTGGACTACTGTTGATTATATTGTGGGATAAATTTGTTTACTAAATATGTATAAAGACAAGCAGAAAACTAGCTACTGGTGGCTGCAAGTGTTTGTAGGGCTAGTTTGTTTGATTTTGGTTGCTGGTTGTACCAATTCTAATTCTTTAGCGACGGACAAAACTCTAACTATTGCAGTGGAAGGAACTTATCCACCATTTGAGTTTCAAACCGACAAGGGAGAATTGCAAGGTTTTGATGTGGATTTGATGAATGCGATTGCCCGTGAATCGGGTTTTAAGATAACTTATCAAAATTTGCCTTTTGCGGGGATGATCCCGGCTTTGCAGGCGCGTACTATCGATGCGGCGGTGGCGGCGATGACTATTACCGAAGAACGAGCTAAGACGGTTTCCTTCTCTCGTCCTTATTTTAGATCGGGACTTGCGATCGTTGCTCGCACTAATGACCAAAGTATTACGGGCTTTGAAAGCTTGAATAATAAGCGGATCTCGGTGCAAATTGGCACGACGGGCGCGCAAAAGGCGGCGACTATTCCTGGGGCTGAAGTTCGCAGCTTTGACGATGCGCCGACAGCAATTAGAGAGTTGCTCAACGGTAATGTTGACGCTTTACTGCACGATGAGCCAGTAATTTTGTACGCGCTCAATTCGGGAAATGTCGGAGGCGTTAAAGTGATCGGGCAACTACTTACTCAAGAGTATTTTGGCTTTCCTACTCCTAAAAAATCGCCTAATTTGGCTCTAATCGATCACGGTTTGACAAAGCTGTTTAGTAACGGTATTTACGCTCAAATTTATCTAAAGTGGTTTGGGGTCGAACCTCCAGCAGTACCAGAAAGATTGCCCTTTCAAACTCAAACTACAACGGGTTCTGGTTTATTTGGTGCTTTTAGTACGATCGCAACTGCGTTACCGTTGCTATTGCGCGGTGCATTGGTGACGCTGCAACTTACCGCTATATCGGTAATTTTAGGCTTGATAGGCGGCTCTCTACTCGGAATTATCCGCCTTTCTAAGATTTCACCTATTCGGTGGGCAGCTAGAGCTTATATAGATTTTTTTCGGGGTACGCCTTTGCTAGTACAGATTTTTATGATTTATTTTGGCTTACCTGCGATCGCTACTGAACTTGGTTTTGGCTTCAATCTCAATCGTTGGACGGCGGCGGTAATTGCTTTAAGTCTAAATAGTACGGCTTACATTGCCGAAATTGTCCGCGCTGGTATTCAATCAATTGAATCAGGACAATCGGAAGCGGCGGAGTCTTTGGGGATGAGTTCTAACCAGACTATGCGTTATATTATTTTTCCTCAAGCTTTACGGCGGATGCTACCGCCCTTGGGTAATGAGTTTATTAGTATGCTCAAAGATACTAGCCTTGTTGCCGTGATTGGCTTTGAGGAGTTATTTCGCAATGGACAACTAATTGTTGCGACTAATTATCGCTCGTTTGAAATCTATGCGGCGGTTGCTTTTATCTATCTGGTGCTAACTATCTTTTCATCTCAAGTTTTTAGCCGTTTGGAACAGTGGTTTAATCCAGTTACTCGCAAAGCAAAGGTATCCAAAAATCCGCTTTCAAGTTTGAGTTAGTTTTTGTGGCGGCGATACGCCCAAGGTTCAACAAACTTAGCATCGCTCCAAACGCCGCGATGCTGGCTTTTAGCTTCAGTTTCGGCTTGTTCGATGGCTACGGCGCTGGGGCAATTTTTCAAATAAGGGCGATAAACAAGGGCTAAACCTTCACGAACTAGAACTTCTTGAACAAAAGTGCGATCGCCTAAACGAACTTCACTAACTTTGCGCCCATATCTATCAGTATCGGTAATAGTCAAAGTAACGCGGTTTCCTTTTTGCTTAATTAACTGCTCAACTCGCATCTGGGCTTGGTTTCCCCATTTAAACTGATCTTTATCTACAGCTTTTTTACTAAGTTTTTCAGCTTTAGTATGGGCAATTTCTGGCGCATCGACGCAAGCGAAACGGACTTTGACATCTGAACCCCCTGAATCGGTCAAAGTTATTGTATCGCCATCACTAACACGCTTGACGGAGTATTGATTGGAGTTTTGGGGGTTACAGCTTTGCAAACCGAGGATAAAAAGAGAGATTAAACATAAATAAAATAATTTTTGGATGATTTTCATAGGTAGCAGTACATTTATAGCCGTGCAATTCTTACAAGCGATCGATAGCATAAGTAAAGTAGACTTCTCACTTACAGCGCAAACACTCATGAGCTTGATTACTCACATTTTGCACCTAGTTGGGTCTAGTGGCGTGGCTTATTTCACTGCCCGTCAAATCCGCGATCCTCAAACTCGCCCGAATACGCTGGCGATGTTCCAGCTTGCGGAATCTGGCGCTGTACCTATGCTACAAAAACTTAGCGCACGGGCAGCGACCGAAGGCGACATCTGGATGTCGGAAAAACTAGCCCAACACGCCGAAGATGAAAAAAGACACGGACAAATATTTGCCCACGCTTTGAAGCAAATAAACAAACAAGTTATTGACTTTAAAAGCCAGCCGAAAAAAGCCGAATCTACCCAGCGCAGTCCTTTTTTTGATGCTTTTTTTGAAGGTTACACTTCTGAGCAACTAAAACCAGAGAACATAGACTGGAATGTATTTATCGGTAGTACCTACATTTTGGAACTAGATGCGAGTAAAGACTTTGCACGGATGGCAAAGGTTCTTCCCGAAGATGAAGCAACAAGCCGCAATCTCAAAAAGAGCTTACTTAGCGTTGCTAGTGACGAAACAGGTCATGCAGCTTACCTCTACGAAGCAATGAGGCGGCGGATGAGTGCGGCGGACGTACAAGAATTGGTAGACAAGTGGCGCACTCGTAAAGTAAACGCGATGTTAGCGATGATTGGTGGCTTGTTGCAGCCAAAGGGACAACCACCTAACTTAGTCCAAGAGGGTGTCCCTCAAGAAGTTGAGGAATCCCCAGCTAACGTACCAGATTTAGCCGCAGCTTAATTTGTCTTTGGTGTTACTTGCGGTTGGCTTTCTGTTTGAGACTGCGTTTGGCTTTGAGTCGGTTTAAGTCGCTCAAATAAAGCCGGGGGCGTAGCTTGGCGGAAAGCCCCGCAATAGTGCATAGTCATCACAGCTTTAAAAGCCCAATGATCGGGAGAAACATCGCTAAAAGGTACAGGTAAGGTTTCCGCTCGGTTTTGGACGCAAGCATTCAAGACTTGATTGTCTGAATTTGGTGGAGTTACTGATTGAGCTTTGACGGGGAAGTTGAGCGCTGTGGTAGCGAGTATAGTTATAGTTGCTAAAATTTGCAGTTTCATAGAACAAATGTATTAAACCTATTTTTTATTTTGCCTTGGCTAATAAGAAATTGGCACGAAAAAGGAGATAACAATTGCTAACGCTGGGAGTAAATATCGATCATATTGCCACAATTAGGCAAGCACGGCGCACCGTAGAACCTGACCCAGTAGCGGCGGCGGTATTGGCAGAATTGGCGGGTGCGGATGGAATTACTATACATCTACGCGAAGATCGGCGACATATCCAAGACAGGGATGTACGTCTATTGCGGCAAACCGTGCGATCGCATCTTAATCTAGAAATGGCGGCTACCGATGAAATGGTAAGTATTGCCTTAGATGTCAAACCCGATTATGTAACTTTGGTTCCAGAAAAACGGGAAGAAGTAACCACCGAAGGAGGGTTAAATATTGTTAGTCAGAGCGATCGCATTGGTGAAATAGTAGACAAATTACAAGCTGCGGGTATTCCTGTCAGTTTGTTTATCGATGCAGATGAGGCTCAAATTGCCGCATCGGTTAAAGTGAAGGCTAAATTTATTGAACTGCATACAGGACAGTACGCAGAGGCAAAAAATGAAGCAAGTCGTCAAAAGGAATTGGCAATACTAGCTAAGGGCTGCAAGCAAGCAATAGAGGCGGGTTTGCGCGTAAACGCTGGTCACGGCTTAACTTACTGGAATGTCTACCCAGTAGCTTGTATTCCAGGGATGGAAGAACTTAATATCGGTCATACGATTATTAGCCGCGCTGCAATGGTAGGAATAGAACGAGCCGTAAGAGAAATGAAGCAAGCAATGCAAGGAAAGTAAGTAGAGGCGACTCCTCTAGGGTAAAATCGAATTTTTGATATTAGAACTATGCAGATGTATTACTATGTGCTGGCGAGCGATCGCTTTTTGGTAGAAGAACCAATTGACGAAGTGTTAACTGAACGCACTCGCAACTATCATGAAAATGAAAAAACTATTGATTTTTGGTTAGTCAAGCAACCAGCTTTTTTAGAAGCGCCAGAAATGGCAGCAGTTAAAGCTCAATGTCCCCCTGAACCTACTGCAATTATTTCAACTAATCCTCAGTTTATTACTTGGCTTAAACTGCGCTTAGAGTATGTGCTAACGGGGGAATTTTCCGTACCATCTGACACAATTACCGATCCTCTAGCTTCAAACGTCGCCGCCTAAACTCGATTGCTATCCCATCTTTTAAGTAAAGATAGGATAGCTAAACTAATTACTGGGAATCTAAAAAAGCTTCAACTTCTGCCGCCGTAGGTTGAGATGCGATCGCACCGGGTTTTAAAGTTGTCAACGCTCCTGCCGCACTAGCATAGATTACTACTTTTTTGGCGGTCGCTGGATCGCTAAGACTAGCAATTCCGAGTTGCGATAGTTGATGAACAAACCCCGCCACAAAGCTATCTCCCGCTCCCGTTGTATCGACTACAGGGATAGAAAAAGCGGGAACTTTTCCCTCATTTTCAGATAAACAATAACTGCAACCGTTTTCGCCATCGGTGATTACCACGCCCTCTAGGGTTTCTACCCGGTACGTGATTGCGCCAGGATCTGTAGTGTCAAATAGCAGTTGTGCTTCTTCGGCGGAAAGTTTGAGAAAGTCAATTTTATTAAATATTTTTTGGATAATTTGCCGCGCGGTGTCAACATCTTGCTGCCAAAAAACAGGTCGCCAGTTAACATCCAAAACTACCTTAACATCATACTGTTCTGCTAATTGTAAAGCACGATAGACGCTTGCATGGCTGTGAGGATAAGCAAGCGCGATCGTCCCCAAGACAAGAAAATCTGCTTCTGCAAATAGTTTTTCGGGTAATTTATCAGCTTGCAACTGGGTATCGGCAAATTCTGTAGTATCCAAGTCGCCAAATCCAGCAAAAATGCGATCGCCTGTTTCGGTACGCACAACATAAACTTGTCTTGTGGGTGCGGTTTTGTGTCGCTGTACCCCACTTATATCTACCCCGGAGGTTCTTAAAACTTGAATTAATTGATTTCCCGGTTCATCTTCCCCAATGCAGCCAATAAAGCCAGAGGTAGAGCCTAATTTAATTAACGCACAAGCTACATTTGCTGGTGCGCCGCCGGGGTAGGGTGTCCAAGATTCAACTAGATCGAGCGATCGCCCAATTTGGTCAGCTAATAGATCGAATAAAATTTCACCAAGGCAAAGTATCTGAGGATTGCTCATAGCAGCATTCCAAATAAGTCAGCAGAATATAGCTATTATCTGACGGATTAGCCGCAGTTTACAAACAACTTAGTTTTTTGCTTCCTGCAACCCAGTTGCTACCCTTTCTCCAAATTCGGGATCGATATTTGCAAGCCCCAATAGCTGTAAGTATTCTTGATTTGTCAAACCTGCTTGCTCAATTATCGAAAACGCCTCAGTTTCAATTTCTTGAGCGATCCGCAATGATTCTAATTCTGTTTCTGCCGCTTGGAGTTCGCCTCCACGACGAGAAATGAGCTGCCAAACTTGCAAATATGCCTGCACGAACTTGTTTACTTTTTCGGCGGGAATAGTAGTCGCATCAAGGAGGGGACGAAGTTGGGTAGTTTCTGGTGAGGGATTTTGCACTGCATTTTTTCCCGATACTTCAGCTATACTTTCACCAGTATTTGTTAGTAAAGCAAAAGTAAAAAATAATACTAATAAGCAAATTTTTGCAGTACGAGATAGCATGGTTGTCGCCAAAACAGTAAAAATTGTCATGCAATCGCTGCTAGCGCAAAGTCTGACTCTACAAGCATCCTCTAGAATTAAGAAGGAGCCTACTAAGTAAATATACTAAAGGAATAAAATTAAGTCATGGCTATTAGCGAGTCTCAAACCCCCGCATCTCTATCTGACAGAGAAATGCAAATTATCGAATTAGTGGCTGCTGGCTTAACTAACGAAAAAATAGCTGACGAGTTAGAAATTAGCAAGCGTACCGTCGATAATCATATTAGTAATATTCTCGACAAAACAGGAGCGAATAACCGGGTGGAGCTTGTACGTTGGGCATTGCAGTGGGGTAAAGTTTGTTTAGATGAAGTCAATTGTTGTACTTTGCCCATCCATAGCGATCGCATTTCTTAGTATAAAAGCAAGCAGCCAGAAAATTTATTCCCTTCTGCCTGCTTGCAAAACAGCTAAAGAAACTTACGTTCTCGAACATCTTGCCCAAAATTTTGTACGGCGCTCGCAATTTGTTCTCGTAAATTGGCATAAGTCTTAGCAAAAGGCGGTTGCTGTTCCGAAAGACCCAATAAATCGGCGGTAACTAAAATTTGACCATCGCAATCAACGCCCGCACCAATACCAATCGTGGGAATAGTTAATTTTTGGGTAATTTGTAAAGCTAAAGAGGCTGGGATATGTTCTAACAACATACTAAAAGCTCCAGCTTGTTGCAGGGCGCTCGCACTGTTTAAAATTTTTTTCCCTGCTTCTTCAGTCTTTCCCTGTTGTCGCAGTCCTATTTGATGGATAGATTGAGGTGTCAAACCTACATGACCCATGACAGGAATCCCTGCTTGCACTAAATAGGCAACAGTTTCAACCATTGCGGGATAACCACCTTCCAACTTTACCGCCTGAGCGCCCGTTTCCTTCAATACCCGTCCCGCCGAATGTAGCGCTTGTTGAGGACTTTCTTGGTAGGTCAAAAACGGTAAATCGACGACAAGTAGAGCGTTTTTTACTCCTCGACGCACTGCTTTAGCATGATGGAGCATCTCTTCTAGGGTTATAGGTAGAGTATTTTCATAACCTAGAATTGTTGCTAAAGAATCACCCACTAAAACTAAATCAACACCCGCATTATCTAACAACTGGGCAACAACATAATCCCAAGCAGTTAAGGCAACAATTGGTCGCCCTTGTTGTTTCCATTTAATCAATTGCTGGGTAGTAACTGCCATGTTATTGCTGTAAATCCAAGATTGGGGTGCGATCGCGCTTTTCTCTGACTAAGTTCACTCTGGGGTTTGATTTTGAGCAACCCCTCTAACTTGCTCTACGCTCAAGCCTAGTGCCTGTGCTATTTGTTCCACAGCCAATCCTAGCGCTAAGAATCCCGGTACAGATTCTAGCTTGCCTTCTAGCTTGCCTTCTAGCTTGCCCTCTAGTTTGCCCTCTAGTTTGGCTTCTTGATAAACTTTCGTCTTTTTCAAATCGCTTAACTCAAACATTGCCTCTATTTCCTCCCTACTTATGTTAGGCAACTTATAGACCAAGATTGTCTCTATTAATTGTATAAATTTTTCCTGTTGCAGTTGCCCACTTTGTTGCCTAACTCGATCTACTAACTCTCTTGCTTGCTCAACAGTTTTTGATTCTGGAGCAACTATCAACTTGATAGTTCTAACTCCTAAAGAGTTTTCAAAAACTTCTCCGCTTAACTGGTTAAGATAAATGCGTCTAATCCGCCCGCTATCAAAAAATTCTTGGTAATGTTTGATATTTCCTGTATCTGTACTTGAACTGGGGTACAAAACGATCGCACTCCAGTCATTTTCTGGCTTGTTTTGCCGCAGATACAAAAAGATTTCGGTTAAAAAGCGTGAATAAAATTCTTGCTGAGGCTGAAACTGGACTTCAACAAAGTAAATGCGATTACTTTCCAGGGTTGGAAGGAAAACCCCATCAATGCGAAAAGCCGTTTGCTTGACTTCCACCGATGAAAACTGATAATTATTAGCAACTTCTGGTGTACTACCGATAAGTTCAAAAAAGATATCAGGAAACTCCTGAAACAATCGGTAAAAAAGGCTGTCAGTTTTCACCTTACAATTTCCTGCTCTGCCCAAGGAAACTCAATAAAGGGCAATTTTTTTATACTCCAGAACTAGAAGCGGCAAGTTCTGCCAAGCGCTCTTGCTGATCTTGAGAAATGCACGACTGGATGATGGTTTCTAAGTCGCCTTCAATTATTGGATTGAGGACAAAGTTCTGTCCCAAACGGTGGTCAGTAACCCGATTATCTTTGTAATTGTAAGTACGGATCTTCTCCGAGCGCGATCCCGTCCCTACTTGAAGTCGCCGCATGGAAGTTACAGCTTCTTGCTGTTCTCTCAACTTCATTTCATACAACTTCGCCCGCAAAATCTGCATCGCCCGCTCTTTATTCTGTAGCTGGCTGCGTTCTTCGGTACAAAAGATCCGAATGCCTGTTGGTTTGTGGTACAAGTCGGCAGCGGTTTCTACTTTGTTGACGTTTTGCCCGCCCGCACCGCCCGAACGAGCGGTACTCATTTCAATATCTTTGGGATCGATATGTATTTCTACTTCGTCCACTTCTGGCATTACAGCAACGGTGGCGGTAGAAGTATGAACTCGTCCACTAGCTTCAGTTAACGGTACGCGCTGCACCCGATGAACGCCAGCTTCAAACTTCAACTTACTATAAACTTGGTCGCCCTGAATTTCTAAAACAGCTTCTTTAAAGCCGCCCATTTCGGCTAGAGATTCGCTGACTAGCTTTACTTTCCAGCGTTGAACTTCCGCATAGCGCGAGTACATCCGCACTAAATCCCCTGCCCAAATACTAGCTTCGTCGCCTCCAGTTCCGGCACGAATTTCTAGCATGATGTTTTTATCATCATTAAGATCGCGAGGTAAGAGCAACATTTTTAAACGAATTTCTAGTTGCTCTAACTTAGCTTCTAATTCCTGAACTTCACTAGCAGCGATTTCTTGAAGTTCGGGGTCGCTGGCTGATTCTTTAAGTACCTGACGAGCGCCTGCTAATTCTTCCGTGGTGTTTTTCCAATCTTCGTAGCTATTAACTACTGGTTCCAAAGAAGAACGCGCCCTAGCCACCCGTTGAGTCTCATCAGGATCTCTAGCAACTTCAGGATCGGCAAGGCGACGGTTTAGTTCATTAAAGGTTTGCTCGACAGACTTGAGTTTGTCTAATAGGTAAGTTTCAGCCATAACGAGAAGTCGCGTAATTGTTCAAGAAGGATAGATTAGTTAGACTAGCAACGAGCTAAAAGCTAACCAACGCTACTTTTTATCTTCTTGAGCCGTCTCTGGCTCGGCTTCCATCATGCCGTACTTACGCATAAACCGCTCAACACGTCCTTCGGTGTCAATCATTTTTTGCGTACCCGTATAGAAGGGGTGATTTCCCGACCATACATCAACGTGTAACTCTGGCTTGGTAGAGCCTACAGTCATTACAACTTCGCCGTTGCAATAAACTTTTGCTTCTGGATACCACTTAGGATGAATGTCTGGTTTTGCCATTGTCTTGGTGAAGAATTTACTTAATTTATTGTAGCTTTGATTGTTATTACCCAGTCTAGGATTGAGTTTTGAATTAACTCAAAACTCAATTCCATATTTTTAACGCTTCGAGAACTGAGGAGCTTTACGAGCTTTGTGCAGTCCGTATTTCTTCCGCTCTTTTGCTCTTGGGTCGCGGGTAAGATAGCCTTCTTTTTTCAAAGGTGGGCGATTGTCGGGGTCGAGCTTGCATAAAGCGCGGGCAACACCCAAGCGAATTGAGTCTGACTGTCCTGTTAAGCCGCCACCATGAGCATTGACCAAAATGTCGTACTCATTTTCTAACCCCAAAGTTTCTAGGGGTGCTTTGGTGACAGAAATATAGTTGGCGTTGAACTGAAAATACAAATCACCAGGTTTGTCATTAACCGTCAATTGACCGCTACCTGGTACTAGGCGTACCCGTGCTACGGAGGATTTACGACGACCTGTACCCCAGTACACGGCACGACCGCTATTAGCTTCTACTGCTTGCATTATTTATCTGCTCCTGGGATTGTTTGAATTTTTAACTCTTGGGGTTGCTGAGCCGAGTGGGGATGATCGCCGCCAGCATAGACTTTTAGCTTAGTAAATAGTTGCTTGCCTAAACTACTTTTAGGTAGCATTCCTTTTACTGCTTGCTCGATAATTCGTTCTGGAATCCGGGCTTGGAGTTTAGCAAAGGTTTCGGTTTTCATCCCCCCTGGTCGCCCAGAGTGACGGCGATAGAGCTTTTGGGTGCGCTTTTTGCCTGTAACAACTATTTTTTCGGCATTAACTACAATTACAAAGCCGCCTGTATCCATATGCGGGGTAAATTCGGGCTTGTTTTTGCCGCGTAAAACCATCGCAATTTCACTAGCTAGTCGTCCGAGACGTTGGTCTGCGGCATCAACTATATACCAGTCGCGGTTAATCGTGTCTTGGGGTGGAAGATAAGTTTTTTCCATTTTTAAGTATCCTGTAAAATTTAATTGAGTAGCGTCATCATCTTAGGTAGATGGCAAAACTAATTTAGGCATAGTGTCATACCAGACTTCCGGGGGAAAAGGTGAGTTTTCGTAGCCGACGCGCAGCAAACATAAACCGCAAGCGGGGGCGGCGTGTTTTACTTCTTCTCGGCGCTCTTGCTGCCAAAGTTCCGTAAAGTTATCCAAACTCCGCTTGCCCGTACCTACTTGCACCAGTAGCCCTACCAGTAGTCGTACCATGCCATACAAAAACCCGTTTGCTTGAATCTCAATATGAATAAAGTCACAATCTCGATCGCATTTTACTTGTTGCACTTCTACCCAAGAATGCGATCTCTTTGAGCCTGTCCGGTGAAAGGCAGCCAAATGATGGGTTCCGAGCAGTGTCTTTAATGCCGCTTGCATCAAGTATTCATCTAGAGGCGCATAATAATAATGCCAACTAAACGGACTAACAAACAAGTTTGGTCTAGTGTTGGTATAAAGCGTATAGCGATATCGCCGCCATTGGGCGCTAAAACGAGCGTGCCAGGATTCGCTAACGGATTCACTTGCCCGGATTAAAATATCGGCGGGTAAGTAGCCATTTAACACCGATGCCCAACGCTGTGCTGGAATTAAGCTACTATGCTCAAAGTGGGCGACTTGGGCAGCAGCATGAACCCCTGTATCAGTCCTTCCCGCACAGTGCAGCGTCACTTGATGCCCCAAAACTTTTTTTAGGACTTTTTCAATCTCCGCTTGAACGGTACGCTGCTGTAGTTGCCTTTGCCAGCCATAAAAATGAGTACCTAAGTATTGAATTACTAAGGCTACTCTATGTTTAGGCGTTTGGGAAGGCAAGGCAACCATATTTTAGCTTACACAAGTTCAATGATTGCCATTTGGGCATTATCGCCACGACGGGGCATAGTTGACATAATACGGGTATAGCCACCATTACGGCTGCCGTAACGAGTAGGTGCTTGCTCAAATAAAGCGTGAACCAACTGCTTGTCGTAGATATAGCCCATTGCTTGACGACGAGCGGCTAAAGAACCTTCTTTAGCTAAAGTAATCATTTTGTCGGCTTCTTGGCGCACTACTTTAGCTCTAACTTTAGTTGTGGTAATCCGACCGTGCCGGATTAATTCTGTAGTTAAAGCTCGGAGTAGAGCGCGGCGTTGGTCGGCAGGTTTGCCAAGTTTTTTTATACTATTGCGGTGGCGCATAACAATTAGGGAGTAATTATTTGAGAGGTGAACGCGAATTCTAGCTAGGCTTGGGTGATTTTTCGTGAGGTAAAGTAATACCCAAGCGTACTTGCAACGCTTCGATTACTTCTTCAGCAGATTTTTGCCCAAAGTTTTTAATTTCTAGCAAGTCTTCCTGGGTGTAGTCCAATAAATCGGCAACCGAGTTTACTTGCGCTCGTTTGAGACAGTTGTAAGCTCTAACCGACAATTGCAGTTCTTCAATGGGGATTTGGCTAGTTGGGTCTTCATCGGTAGGCAACTCGTCTTGCATTGCCTCTAGAGAAATATCTTTTAGTGGATTAAATAATTCAACTAAAATACTAGCTGCTGCCGAGAGCGATTCTTGGGGAGTGACGCTGCCATTTGTCCAGATTTCCAAAATCAGCCGATCTTTTGCAGCAGAGCCATCTACAAGGGCATCTTCGACACTGTAGTTGACTTTGTGGACGGGCATAAATACAGCATCAATTTGCAGAAAATCCAAAGACGTTGCTTCATCGCGTCCCCGTTCGATCGTGCGGTAGCCTTTGCCGCGATCGATGCGAAATTCCATTTCCAGCTTTGCGCCCTCAGCCAACGTTGCCACGTACTGATTGGGGTCAACGATTTCCACTTCCGAAGGCAAGTCGAAGTGAGCGGCGGTAACTATAGTTGGACCTGTAACTAATAGTCGTCCAATTTGGGGTTGAGAGGAGTAGCTTTTTAATACTACTTCCTTCATCCGCATAAGGATTTCTATCACATCTTCGCGCATTCCTGGGATGGTAGCAAATTCGTGATTGACTCCAGCAATCCGAACGGCAGTTACTGCCGTACCTTCTAGGTTTGATAGCAAAATTCGCCTTAGAGCGTTACCCAACGTAGTGCCTTGACCGCGATCGAGAGGCTCCAGGACAAATTTACTATATAGACTCCGATGTTCCTGTGTATTAGACTCGACACATTCAATTTGATATTGCGCCACGGAGTAACCTCCCTTATATTAGCTGCCACTATCGGGCAGAGTATTTACCTTTACTTGTTAATGATGCCTATAAAGCAATGGAGCTTTTTTAGACTCGACGGCGCTTGGGTGGACGGCAACCGTTGTGAGGAATGGGGGTAATATCCCGAATTAGCGTAATTTCAAGTCCTGCTCCTTGCAAGGCTCGAATTGCTGTTTCTCGACCGGAGCCAGGTCCGCTTACCATAACTTCTATTTGCCGCATTCCTTGGTCTACGGCTCTACGGGCGGCACTCTCGGCGGCGGTTTGAGCAGCAAAGGGAGTTCCCTTTTTCGCGCCTTTAAAACCGCTAGATCCGGCAGATGCCCAGGAAATTACATCACCGTTTTGATCGGCGATCGTGACGATGCTGTTGTTGAAAGTAGACTGGATAAAAGCGATGCCGTTGGGTACGTTGCGCTTTTGCTTCTTAGCTCCAGGTTTTTTGTTTGTTTGTCGCGCCATAACTGAAAATAAGCTAAATAATGCTGAGTAAAGGAACTAATTGTATTACTTGCCACTGGGTGCTTTTTTCTTCCCAGCAACGGTTTGCCGTCTGCCACGCCTGGTTCTGGCATTGGTACGAGTTCTTTGTCCGCGCACAGGTAAGCCCATACGGTGGCGGCGACCTCTATAAGTTCCAATATCAATTAACCGCTTGATCGACATTGATTCCAAGCGGCGCAAGTCTCCTTCGACTTGGTAAGATTCGATCGCACCCCGCAGGGCGGTAACATCTGCATCGCTTAGATCTTTGACGCGAGTATCTGGATTTACCCCGGTAGTTGTCAAAATGTTTTTTGACCGCGATAATCCAATTCCATATATGTAAGTAAGACCGATTTCGACACGCTTATCACGCGGAAGGTCTACACCAGAAATCCGTGCCACGTTTTTTTCTCCCTAATTTGGCGGTGCTAAAAAGCTCGATATTTTTTGTATTTAACGGTCTAACCTTGTCTCTGCTTGTGTTTTGGGTTAGAACAAATTACCATTACTCGACCGCGACGGCGAATAACGTTACACTTTTCACAAATTCGACGGACTGACGCTCTAACTTTCATTACTGTTGCTTTATTACAAACTCTAAATTATATCACGCTTGATTATTTATAGTACAGATTCTTAAACTAAAGTCCCCTTTAATTTTGCTATCGCTACTTTTTCCGCAAGCGGTAGGTAATTCTGCCTTTAGTTAAGTCGTAGGGTGTCAATTCAACTTTGACGCGATCGCCTGGTAAAATTTTGATGTAATTACGACGAATTTTTCCAGAGATGTGAGCCAACACATCAAACCCATTATCAAGTGCTACTCGAAACATAGCATTAGGCAACGAGTCTGTAACCGTGCCTTCCATTTCAATCAAATCTTGTTTAGACAAGTGATATTTTCCTCAATTCTACTGGCTGTTTAACTACCCACAGCTAAGGGCTGTATAGCATAGCAATTAAAACAATTCCACTTCTTATTAATATATCTTATCTAGCATCAAGCTAAAGTTTGATTATCAAATTTAGGTAGATTTGTCAACTAAGCGGCTACTACTTGATGCAAATCGGTGTTAACGGCTCCTAAAGGTTGATTGCCATTAACGTAAACCAGTTGTTGGCGATCGCGATAAAAGCCAATTAAAGGTGCAGTATCGGCGTGGTAAACCTCCAAGCGACGGCGAATCACGTCTTCGGTGTCATCAGGACGACCGCGACCTAAAAGCCGCTCGATTAAAATATCGTCTGGTACATCTAAATTGACAACTCGAACGCTACCTTGACCAAGTTTTTGCAGTAATCTGTCTAAAAACTCCGCTTGGCTGACGGTGCGGGGAAACCCATCCAAGATCCAACCGGAATCAGTATCGCCTTGGTAAAGGCGTTCTTCGACCATAGATTGGACTAAGTTGTCCGGAACTAATTCGCCACGATCCATGTAATCCTGGGCTTTTACACCCAAAGGCGAGCGCGCTTTCAACGCCTGACGCAAGATGTCACCTGTGGAAATATGGGGAATCTGCAACTTTTCAGCTAAAGCTAGGGCTTGGGTTCCTTTACCAGCACCAGGAGGACCCAAAAAAATCAATCTTGCCACTATTGTTTTACCATTCCTTCGTAGCGCTGAGAAATCACATAAGTGCGAACTTGTCTAGCCGTGTCAATCGCCACACCGACGAGAATTAGTAAGGAAGTTGCGCCCAAACCTCGGAAAGTCGGCACGCCTACCGCACTTTCTACTGCCGTGGGAATAATTGCCACTACTCCTAAAAACAGCGCACCTAGTAACGTCAAGCGATTTAGAACCCCTTCTACATACTCGCTAGTTGCTTTTCCTGGACGAATACCAGGAATACTAGCGCCCATTTTCTTCAAGTTTTGCGACAAATCGACGGGATTAACAATCAAAGACGCATAAAAATAACTAAAGAAAACGATGGAAACTAGATAAACTAGCGCATATGCCCAAGGAGCAGAGCCGCCAGGGCTAAGATAATTGGTAGCAATATTGCTTAAAGTTTGATTTCCGGTAGCATTAGCTAAAAATGCTGGCAAAATCAAAATACTAGAAGCAAAGATAATCGGCATTACTCCCCCTTGAATTAACTGGAGAGGTAAGTAACTGCGCCGTTCTTCTTGGACTTTTCTGCCGACTTGGCGACGAGCGGAAAGGATGGGAATTTTGCGGCTGGCTTCTTGAACGAAAACAATGCCAACAATGGTGACTAAAAACACCAATAGAAGGACAACAACCCGACCTACGGCGGCTCTACCACCAGTTTGAGCAAAAGTAATCGTATCGCCCAAAGATTTGGGTAAAGCAGCGACAATGTTGACAAAAATCAGCAAAGATGCCCCATTTCCGACACCGCGCTCTGTAATTAGCTCCGATGCCCACATAATGAACATAGAACCTGCTACAAGTGCGATCGCTGTTTGAATCACAAAAGCAGGCCCCGGAGTTATCGCATAAGGACGCACCCAAATAGCGGCGATAAAAATACTCTGCAAAACTGCCCAACCAAAGGAAACATAGCGGGTAATTTGCGAAATTTTCCGTCTACCTGCTTCTCCTTCATTTTTCTGTAAATTTTCTAAAGCTGGGATGGCTGCTGTTAACAGTTGAATAATAATCGAGGCGTTAATGTAAGGCAAAATGCCTAAAGCAAAAATGCCTAACGTAGAAAGTCCGCCACCGGAAAAAATGTCTAAAAAGCCAATAATAGCGTTATTATTTTGTACGGCTTGGGTAAATTGTTCGCGATTGATTCCTGGAATGGGTAAAAACACACCAAGACGCGCCAATATTAATATCCCAATGGTGACAAACAGCCGTCCTCTAAGTCCGGCGGTTTGTGCCATCTGCATAAAAGTTTCTTGAGCAGTTGGGGCTTTATCTCGACTAATCATAAAGTACCTTTTTAATTATTTTGGCACTGCATTGTTTGCGGCTAAAACGTGCTAGAAATTTAGCCCAGTTATACTACTTGACAACTGCCCCCAGCCGCTTCGATTTTGCTTTTAGCTGATGCTGTGAAAGCGGCAGCTTGCACTGTAAGCGGTACAGTTAATTCGCCATCGCCCAATATTTTCAACGAGCCTTTAAGAGCCGTCAGAATCCCTGCGGCTTTTAAAGAAGCAACGTTTACTTCGGTATTGGCAGCTAAAGCGGCAAGTTTGGAGACATTAATTGTAGTGTAAACTTTGCGGTTGACCAGTGGAAAGCCCTTCAATTTGGGAACGCGACGATATAAAGGCTGCTGTCCGCCTTCAAAGCCGGGTCTAGTACCGCTACCAGAACGAGCTTTCTGTCCGCGCATCCCCTTACCCGCACTTGCTCCCTGTCCGGCAGCAATTCCTCTCCCTAAGCGGCTAGAGCGTTTTCTTGAGCCTTTTTGTGGCTTGGCATCGTTTAATCGCATGGTAGTTAAGTAGTGTAAAGATTTTCAATTGGTACGCCGCGATCGGTGGCGACTTCAGACATAGTGCGGAGAGTGGAAAGCGCATTAACCGCCGCTCGTGCATTGTTGAGCGGATTATTTGAGCCGAGTTGCTTGGCTAAGATATTGCGGACTCCTGCTAGTTCCAATACAGTACGGACTGCACCCCCAGCAATTACCCCAGTTCCCGGCGCTGCCGGACGCATCATAACTTTTGCTCCGCCGCCTACACCATTTGTAGGATGGGGAATAGAGTTACTTTTTGTAATTGGCACGTCGATCAGGTGTTTTTTACCATCAGCTACGCCTTTTTTGACTGCGCCGATCACATCGCCAGCTTTACCAACACCGATACCAACTTGACCGCGTTCGTTGCCGATCGCTACAATGGCTCGGAAGCTGAGTTTTTTACCACCTTTAACTACTTTGCTGACGCGGCGAATTTGAATTACCCGCTCTTGGAAAGTGGTTTCTTTTTCTTTTGTGCGCTTATTTTTGCGCCGTTCGGTTGCCATAATTTATATTCCTCAGTAGATATTGGCTTTAAAAATCTAAGCCAGCTTCGCGTGCGGCTTCGGCAAGGGCTTTAATCCGACCGTGATAGAGGTTTCCCCCCCGGTCAAATACAACTTTGGAGATGCCTTTTTCTAAGGCTCTAGTAGCAATCAATTTGCCTACTTCAGTGGAAGCGGCGCAAGTAGCACCTAATTCTAAAGACTTTACCGCCGTTTCTACAGTAGAAGCGGCAGCCATTGTTAGATGCTGAGTATCATCTATGACTTGAGCATAAATATGTTGATTGGAGCGAAAAACTGACAACCGAGGGCGTTCTTGGCTGCCGAAAACTTTGCCACGAACGCGGCGGTGTCGGCGGATTTTTGATTGATGGCGAGTGAGTTTCATTTTTACTTCTTACCTGTCTTACCAGCTTTACGTCTAACCGCTTCTCCGGCGTAACGAATACCTTTACCTTTGTAAGGCTCAGGAGGACGAACGGCGCGAATTTTGGCGGCGGTATTGCCTACTTCTTCTTTATTAAAACCACTAACGATCACGTTAGTATTCGTTTCTACGGCAATTGTTACGCCGTCAGGGGGTTCAATGATTACGGGATGGCTGTAGCCTACGTTTAAAGTTAGGGTACGTCCTTGGACTTGGGCGCGGTAGCCTACGCCTTGAATTTCCAAACGGCGCTGAAATCCTTGGGAGACTCCTTCAACCATGTTGGCAACCAAAGTACGCGATAAACCGTGCATTTGCCGGGATGGGCGGGATTCATCGCGCCGCTTAACAAGTAGGGTATCGCCTTCTTGTTCTACCGTTACTGCATTAGAAAGGATGCGGGATAGTTCGCCTTTAGGTCCTTTAACAGCGACGTGCGCCCCATCAATTGTGACAGTAACTTTATTGGGGACAGTAATGGGAAGCTTACCAATTCGAGACATAACTCAATACTCCTATTTATTAGCTGTTAGCCCTAGGGAACTATTTACCGCTAATGGTTCTACCAGACGTAGCACAGAATTTCGCCCCCCAATCCTTGACGGCGGGCTTCGCGGTCGGTCATGATGCCGCTAGAAGTGGAAATAATCGCAATGCCGATCCCACCTAATACGCGCGGTAGCTCTTTGTGGTTGGCATAGACGCGCAAGCCTGGCTTGCTGATCCGCTTTAAAGCGTTAATTAAGGGTTGACGATTTTTACCTTTGTATTTTAAGGCGATCGTCAAGTTGCATCTGATTCCTTCTCCTTCTTCGCCAACTTCAGCAATAAAGCCTTCGCTTTGCAGCACTTTGGCAATATTGCGAGTTAGTTTTGTTGCTGGCACTCGCGTTACCTGATGCCGTGCCATATTGGCGTTGCGGATGCGCGTCAGCATATCTGCAATTGTGTCGTTAGCCGCCATCGTTTCCTCTTTACAATTTTATTGATCTCGAAAAGGCATTCCAATTTCTTTTAGCAAAGCACGACCTTCTTCGTCAGTTTTGGCTGTGGTGATAATTGAAATATCTAAGCCGCGAATTTGATCGATGCTGTCATATTCCACTTCGGGAAATATTAGCTGTTCTCTTACGCCCAAAGTATAGTTACCGCGTCCGTCAAAGCTTTTGGGGCTAATGCCGCGAAAGTCGCGGATTCGAGGTAAAGATAAACCAATTAGGCGGTCTAAAAAGTCGTACATCCGATCGCCACGCAAAGTCACCATCAATCCGACGGGCATTCCTTGGCGGATTTTGAAGCCAGCGATCGCTTTTTTAGCACGAGTGACTACAGGTTTTTGTCCGGTAATCAAAGCTACTTCGCTTAAAGAAGATTCTAAAGATTTAGCATTTTGCGCTGCTTCTCCCAAACCCCGGTTGATCGTGACTTTAATCACTTTGGGGACTTCTTGAATATTTGGGTAATGAAATTGTTCAACTAATTTGGGAACAATTGTTTGTTGGTATAAGCTTTTAAGTCGAGTTGCCATAGTTTTCGCGATAGTTTTCCCTGGTCTTGGTCAGGGCTGATAATAGGGTGAAATTGAATCAGGCACGTGCCGTGCTACCTATCCAGTTTTTCCCCAGTTTTTTTGAGCATCCGGACTTTGCGTCCTTCTTCGTTGAAGGTGTAACAAACCCGACTAGCTACGTTTTGCTTA
Organism: Aliterella sp. E5.1; assembly: GCF_057473825.1. NCBI lineage: Bacteria > Bacillati > Cyanobacteriota > Cyanophyceae > Chroococcidiopsidales > Aliterellaceae > Aliterella > Aliterella sp. E5.1. Next base: position 45,774 of record NZ_JBYCCV010000015.1, on the reverse strand, counting down.
GTCGAATACAGCATCACATTCGAGCTATGAATGGGAAATTCGGAGGTAACAATCCGACCGGACTCACCTTCTTGTTGGGGTTTGACGTGTTTAGTTTTAATATTCACGCCTTTGATTGTGACTTTGCTGGTTTTGGGAAAAGTCTCGACAACTTCGCCGACTTTGCCGCGATCTTTACCAGCAATTACTTGCACGGTATCGCCAGTTTTGACGTGCATTTTGTGCCGTTGGGGCAGCTTGTTTGATTGCTTGGTTGTTGCCATTACAGTACCTCTGGAGCCAAAGAAACAATTTTAGTAAAGTTTTTATCTCTTAGTTCCCGCGCCACAGGTCCAAAGACACGAGTGCCTCTAGGATTGCCATCGGCGTTGATAATTACGGCTGCATTATCGTCGAAGCGAATGCACATACCGCTATCGCGATTCATCCCTTTACGAGTACGGACTATTACCGCACGGACGACATCGGATTTTTTGACTGCCATGTTGGGACTAGCATCTTTAACAACAGCGATAATTACATCGCCAACGTTGCCATAGCGACGATTGCCACCACCACCACCCAAGACACGGATACACATTAACTTTCTCGCGCCGCTATTGTCAGCAACGTTGAGATAAGACTGGGGTTGAATCACGGTTGCGCCTCCTCTGTAGCTTCAGTAGTAGCTACCGTCCGATTGAGGATATCAATTACAACCCAGCGCTTAGTTTTGCTCAAAGGTCTGGTTTCTTGGATGCGGACGCGATCGCCCACTACACATTTATTTTCTTCATCGTGAACTTTGTAGCGCTCGGTGCGGACTACAATTTTGCCGTACTTGGGGTGAGGAGAGCGGTTCTCGATGGCAACTACCACCGTTTTCTGCATTTTATCGCTCACCACTAAGCCAACTCTTTCTTTGACTGCCATAATTACTTACTCTGGTACTGCGGCTGCGGTGGCTGCGCGTTTGCGTTCGTGTTCTACACTTAGTAACTGCGCTAACCGATGTTTGGCGTGGCGGAATTGATGAGGTTTTTCTAGCTGTCTGGTGGCTTTTTGCAGCCGCAACTGAAATAATTGCTTTTTGACGGCAATAATTTCCTCATTAAGTTCCTGGTCGTTTAAGCTTCGTGCTTCCGAAATTTTTGGAAGTGCCATTATTTATCCTTCCTCCAATTGTTCGCGCATAATAAACTTGGTATGAATTGGCAGCTTGTGAGAAGCAAGGCGCATGGCTTCGCGGGCTGTAGCTTCGGGAACGCCAGTAATTTCAAATAAAATTCGTCCCGGCTTGACTACGGCTACCCAAAATTCGGGCGAACCTTTACCAGAACCCATCCGAGTTTCGGCGGGACGCATGGTTACAGGCTTGTCGGGGAAAATCCGAATCCAGATTTTGCCACCACGACGCAGGTAACGGTTCATTGCTCGACGACTGGCTTCAATTTGCCTGGAAGTGATCCAAGAGGGTTCTTGAGCTTGCAAGCCATAATCGCCAAAGTTTAGGGTGCTACCTTTAGTAGCTAGTCCTCTCATTCGTCCGCGCTGTTGCTTGCGGAATTTTGTTCTTCTGGGACTTAACATGACATTAATCAGGAAGTGGGCAGTAGGGGAAACAGCAATAGCTATTAAACTATGTACTAATTTCCTTCGTTGGAACGGTCTTCAAACTGTTGGCGACGGCGTTGTTGAGTGCGGCGGCGCGGTTGAGTATCTTCGCCAGGAGTGGGTTTTTGTTCTTGTCCGGGGATAATTTCACCCTTGAAGACCCACACTTTTACTCCCAAGATGCCGTAAATTGTTTTAGCGGTGCAGTAGGCGTAATCAATATCGGCGCGTAAAGTATGTAAAGGCACTCTACCTTCGCGAGTCCACTCTGTCCGGGCAATTTCTGCACCGTTGAGACGACCACCGACTTGAATTCTAATGCCTTGAATTCCTGCTCTTTGAGCGCGTTGGATCGATTGGCGAACTACGCGACGGAAGGAAACCCGACGTTCTAGTTGCCCGGCGATGTATTCCGCGATTAGGTAAGCGTTGGCATCAACTTGAGGTACTTCTACCACGTTGATGCGAATTTGGCGATTGCCGCCGAGTAGTTCGTTGAGTCCGGTACGCAAAGCTTCAATGCCTGTACCACCACGACCTACAACTACACCGGGACGAGCGGTACTTACTTCTAATTCGATTTGGTCGGCTTTACGAGAAATTTTGACCTCAGCGATTCCAGCATTGTTAGCTGCAAGCCGACCGAGTTTTTTTTCTATGTATTGTCGAAGCTTGTAGTCTTCTTGGAGCAGGCTAGGATAGCGATGCGGATCGGCGAACCATTGCGAGCGATGCTCCTGAGTAATACCCAGGCGGAAACCGACTGGATTTATCTTTTGTCCCACAAATAAGGAGTCCTTGGGTGATGATTATTTACTTGGTGCGCCGATCGCAACAGCCACAGTAATGTGACACGTTGGTTTGCGAATTTGGTACGCCCGACCTTGCGCTCTTGGTTGAAAGCGTTTGAGTACGGGACCTTGATCGGCAAAGGCTTGAGAGATTTTCAGTTCGGCGGGGTCGAGTCCGGCGTTATGCTCGGCATTGGCGACGGCGCTTCGCAGTACCTTGAGGACTGGATCGCAGGCGCGATAAGGCATAAATTCAAGAATTATTAATGCTTCTCGGTAGGAGCGCCCGCGAATTTGATCGAGAACTCGGCGCACCTTAAAGGGGGACATCCGAATATAACGAGCGATCGCTTTGATTTCTTTTGTATCAGCAGCCATAATTTTCTCCTATAGCTCTTAGGGGGCTAAGAGCTTTATCTCCCTGCTTTTTTGTCACTTTTGGAGTGACCGCGAAACGTCCTAGTTGGGGCAAATTCGCCTAATTTGTGTCCAACCATTTGTTCGCTTAAGAACACTGGTACGTGCTGTCTGCCGTTGTGGACTGCGATCGTATGACCGACCATTTGGGGCAAAATTGTGGAAGCACGCGACCAAGTTTTGATTACTTGTTTTTCGCCTTTGGCATTTAGCTTTTCTACTTTGGTAAGTAAGCTATCGGCTACGAAAGGACCTTTTTTTAGTGAGCGACCCATAATTTAATCGTTTTGAGTTGAGGAATTAGTTTTTAGTTTTAGGGCAAAATTCAAAACCCAAAATGATTTAAGACTCTCTACCGCCTCTACCGCGTTTCGAGGATTTGCGCCGACGACGGATAATTAGAGCGCTACTGGCTTTTTTCTTTTTCCGAGTCTTGGCTCCTAAAGTTGGTTTACCCCAAGGAGTTACAGGTCCCGGTCTACCAATCGGCGCTCTACCTTCACCACCTCCGTGGGGGTGGTCTACAGGGTTCATGACGCTACCTCTAACTTTGGGGCGGCGACCTTTCCAACGGTTGCGTCCGGCTTTACCAGCGCTGAGATTTCTAGCTTCCGAGTTGCCTACTTGTCCTAAAGTTGCGTAGCATTCGCGGCGGATTAAACGAACTTCCCCAGAAGGTAGCTTGAGAGTGACGTAATCGCCTTCTTTGGCTACAACTTGAGCGCTTGCACCCGCAGAACGAACGATTTGCCCGCCTTTTCCGGCGGTAAGCTCGACGTTGTGGACGCTTGTACCTAAAGGAATATTCGCTAAGGGTAGAGCGTTACCGTCTTCGTAGGGCGAATCAGGACCAGAAATAATTATTGTGCCGACAGCTAAACCTGCGGGATGAAGAATATATCTTTTTTCCCCATCTCGGTAATACAACAAAGCAATTCGAGCGTTGCGATTGGGATCGTACTCAATTGTTGCTACTTTTGCAGGAATATTATGCTTATCGCGCTTAAAATCGATTGCACGATAAAGTTGCTTGTGACCGCCACCCCGACGACGGCTAGTAATTACACCGCGATTGTTACGACCTTTAGGACGATGAACGGTGTAAGTTAGGCTTTTCTCCGGTTCGCTTGTAGTAATTTCCGCAAAGTCGGAAACGGTACATTGGCGAGTGCTGGCAGTATATGGTTTATAAGAACGAGTACCCATAATTATTAGTAGTTTTGAGTTTTAAGGTTGGAGTTTTTAAGACACTTTGAACTGATAACTAACTACACTTCTGGGAACAGAGCTTGTCTAATTTTTTCTTCATCGCCAGGAGCTAAAGTAACGATCGCTTTTTTGTATTGCGATTTGTACCCGGTATGCTTGCCGACTCGCTTTTGTTTGCGCGGCGGCATATAGGTATTTACTTTAAGGATCTTGACTTGAAACAAGCTTTCGATAGCGGCTTTGATTGCGGGCTTGGTTGCTTGGGGAGTTACTTCAAAAGTGTATTTGTTTTGCTCCATTAGCAACGTTGCTTTTTCCGTCACAATTGGGCGGCGCACTAAGTCAGGTAGATTCCGCTCGTCAAACTGCGTCACTATAAACCTCCTGAATTTTTGCTAAAGCGGCGGCAGTAGTTACAATTTTGTCGGCATTTAGCACGTCGTAAATATTTAACTGATTTGCCGGATACATCTTTAAACCAGCAACGTTACGAGCCGATAAATAAATGTTTTGATTTGGCTCTGTGACAATCAACAGAATTTTGGCGCTGCTCTCAATTCCCCATCGGGCGATCGCATTCATCAATTCTTTTGTCTTTGGTCGGGAAAACTGATCGCCAAATTCCTCGACCACAACCATGTCATCTGTACGACTAAAAAATGCCGTTCTTAGCGCCAAACGACGCTCTTTGCGGTTCATTTTGGTTTCAAAGTCTCTTGGCTTGGGACCAAAAGTTACACCGCCCCCTCTCCACAAGGGAGAACGAATTGATCCCGCTCTGGCGCGACCTGTGCCTTTTTGTCGCCAAGGTTTGCGACCGCCGCCTCGGACTTCCGCGCGGGTTTTTGTACAAGCATTACCTTGTCTAGCATTTGCTAGTTGACGCACTAAGGCGCGGTGGACGATGTGAGAAGCGGTTTGGTCTTTAGCAACTTTTAATTCTAAAGTTGCTTGTCCAACTTCCTCTCCTTGCCAATTTTTTACTACACAATCAACCATATTGGCTTACCTCGTAATAGCTTACGCTTGCGCGTTCAGCCATCGATTTGACTTTTACTTTTTAAGTGGAGCGTTTTAACCTTTTAGCTGGCGAAATACTTAGTAACGCGCCAGGTTTGCCAGGAATTGCCCCTTTGATTAATAACAAATTGCGTTCTGGGTCTACTCTAACGATGATTAGCTTGCCAATAGTGACGCGCTTACCACCTAGTCGTCCCGCCATTTTTTTGCCGGGATAGACACGACCGGGGGTTGTACCCGCACCAATAGAACCTGGCGCTCGGTGGTTTTTGGAACCGTGAGACATCGGTCCACGACCAAAGTTATGCCGTTTTTGATAACCAGCAAAACCCCGACCGATACTTGTACCTGTGACATCGACAATTTGCCCGGCGGCAAACATCTCTGCGGTAAGTTGTTGACCAAGAGTAAATTCGCTGGAATTATCAGCGTGATACTCGCGCAAATGACGCAAAGGAGGCGCTGAAGATTTGCTCAAATGCCCCAATTCTGGTTTGTTTAACGATTTTGGCTTTACTTCTTTAAATCCAACTTGGATGGCGCTATAACCATCAGTTTGAGTTGTTTTAACTTGAGTAACAGTGCATGGTCCAGCTTGGACGATAGTTACAGGGATAGCTTTTCCTGTGTCGTCAAAAACTTGAGTCATGCCCAGCTTGGTGCCGAGGATACCTACAGACACGGGTAACTGGTTCTCCTTTTTTCATGCGTGGGATAGAAATCGGACTGCAAACAATGTTTGCACTACCGATGGTTTTGATTTCTGAGCGATCGCAACAATTTATGCTTAGTTGCAGCACAGGTCAATCTAGTTAGAACCTCAAAATTAATTGAGATTCTTTTAAAAATTGCGAATACTTCCGCAATTTGATGATTGTTAAGCAATTGCCAACATTAGCAAGAAATCGCTTCTACAAGTTCCAGGCTCTTTTGAGGACTTAAGCGCATCAATCCGCTTAGTATCCCGCACTTAATGTGCTAACAACAAGTCTATAAATTAGCTTGTTATTCCTGGCTTTTGGGCTGTTATTTATAGTTGAACTGTTGTTGCTCTATCTAGCTCGATGGTTGGCGGATAAAACAATTGTTTATCCATGTTTATCCAAACTAACTAGGCTATTCTTGACAGTTAAACTAAGCAATTTTGACCACAATCTAATAGTGTAGATGAGTATGGGCAAATTGGCAACTACGATTGTGGGAATTAGAAAAAGTGTCGATTCCTGTAATAGAATAAATCTTTAACAAGCTGATTTTAGCTCCATCCCTAGAGATAATAAAAACATTAAGTAAGTAGTTGACAACAAAAGTAATGGCGCTAATTACCACTGGCAAGCAACTGATTCGAGATCTGGAAAAATCGGGGGCATTGGGTTTGTACGTGCCGCCGGAGGGTGGTTATGAAGGACGCTACCAAAGAAGAATCCGGGCGGCAGGCTATACAACCTTACAAATGACTGCCCGTGGCTTGGGAGACTTGGCGGCGTATCTAACTGGAGTCCATGGAGTGCGCCCCGCTCACTTAGGCAAAAAAGATATTAGAGTGTACTACTTGCCACCAATAGTCAATTACCATTTAGAAAATTTGCCTCCAAAATCCAAAGGGTTGGTGTTGTGGATGATGGAAGGGCATTTGCTTTCAAATCAAGAAGTAGAGTATTTGGCTTCCTTGCCTCAACTAGAGCCAAGAGTGAAAATAGCGATAGAAAGAGGCGGCGATCGCTTTTTTCGCTGGATGCCGTTAAAAGATACTTTAGAAGCAAGTTACAAAGCGGTGTAGTTGGCTTTTATTTGGGCAAAGTAGTATTTACAAGCGATCGCAAATCTGCGGGTAAAGATTGAACAAGCTTAACTTTGGCGACAGGTTGAGCGATCGCATTTGTGTAACTAGCACTTAAGTAAGGTCTATATTGGGAGTTGTTGGCGACGTAGACTTCGCTAAAAGCAACGCTCAAAGCTCTCATGTAGCGCCGGACAAGATTTGGATGAGCGCCGTAAATCGGAAAGGGCAGAGCGAGCGGATTGGTGTCAGGACTAGGTTCAGAAAGTGCCGAAAAGTGCGTCCCCCCTTCAAACAAAACTAGATATTTTTGTGAGGTAGTTAGCCAGCTAAAAGGAATAATTTGCTCAGATAACGCTGGAGCAACAGTATCATTGCTGCCACTAACAATCATTAGGGGAATTTTAATTTTACTAAGGCTATCTTCACCAAAAATGCTATTGCTTAGAGGATTAATAGCGATCGCGGCTTTAACGCGCGGATCGCGCAAATTGTACTGAGTTACAGGTAGCTCCAAAGCCCGACATTGCAGTAGGAGAGAAATATTTAATGCATTGACACGATCTTCGCAATTTTTTTGAAGCAGGGGAAAATTAATCGGAGCGCCAGCTAAAGCTAAGGCTGTGTAGCCGCCAAACGATTGCCCAATAACTCCCACTTGGTCTAAGTTGAGTTGATAAGTGGAATCTTCATTATCAAGCGCTTGGAGGCGATCCAATAAATATTTGACATCGTAAGGGCGATTAATAAATTCGCTTGGTTCGTCGGCGGTATTAGCGCGTCCTGCAAACAAATTCCGCAATCTTTCGGTATCGCTACCAGGATGTTCGGGAACAGCAACAGCAAAGCCGTGGGAAGCTAAGTGGGTGGCTAAATAAGCTAGAGTTGTGCGATCGGAAGCTAAACCATGAGAGATGACAATTACAGGTACGGAGCGGGAAGTAATTGGGATGTAAAAATCTGCAACAAAAACGCGATCGCGGGTTTTGTCATTTAGCGTTAGCGTTTGTTTATTCCATTTGTAACGCCCACTATTGCGGAGATCGGGCATTTGGGAAAAATCAACCTTCACTCCAGCAGTAGCTGTAATATCAGCTTCTTGGGAAATAGACACCACCGCTTGATTAGTGCGATTAATAATAGTTTCTACTTCATCAGCAAGTTGCAGACTGCGTTGTAGATCGATCCGAATACTGTTACTAGGAAAATAGCGCAAGACATTCAATAATGTTAATCCTTCGCTATCGGCGGCGGCTAACACTAAAGCAGAACGCAAGGCATAAACCCCGGTTTGCCTAGACTCTGTTTGAATAATTTGCCCCACTCTTTGCAACAAGACTTCGCCTTGAGGGGTGTAAAAAAACTGGGAAACAGCTACTGGACCTATATCTATCCGCGCCAGTAAAACGCGCCGCAACTGTACCATTACTTTGGGATCGGCATACTTGACATAGGCTGCCAAATCGTCGTTAACTTTTCCTTCTTTGGCGTAAAGTTCTAGAGCATCAATAGAGATCGATCGCTCTAGCGCCGCATAAGAAGCATAGATGCGTTGAGCAGCAAAAGTTGGGCGGGGTAAAGTAACGGAAGGTACGAGCAAGGAAATTGCGATCGCAATTGTTTGTAACCCTATCTGTTTGAGCATAACTAACTGCTCCCTGGTGTAACTTGGATAGATGACTTGCCCAGAGCGATCGCCATTGAGCCAGAAACTACCATTATCGCGCCAATTATTGCCAAAAATGTCAAATTCTCTGGTTTAATTAATTGTGGGGCGATTTTTGAACCTAGATCGACAGATACCAAAGTCACAATTGGGGCTAGAGCTAAAACTGCACTTACTTTCGAGGCTTGCCAATGCTCTAAGGCTTCAGCAAAAGCGCCGTAGGCTACGAGGGTGTTGAAGCCGCAAAATACCAACGCGACTAAGGACAACGGACTCATAGCAAAAATGAGTTGAGGCTTGGCTATGGGTGTAAATAACAAGCTACAGCCGCCATAAATAAATAGCATGATGCTGAAGGAAGATAGTTTTTGCAGTAACTGCTTTTGAGCTAAGGCATAAATTGCCCAAGCAATGGCGGCAATAACCAGCAAACCGCTACCAATGAGATACGTTTTAGGGGCGGTAAGGAGATTATTTAACTGTTCGTGAAAAAAGATATTAAAGCCGAGAGTTAATACACCAAAGCCGATCCATTGCTGTAAGGTATATTTTTCTTTAAAAAATGTGATCGCTGCTAATCCAAAGACTACCGGAGCAATTTGAATCAAAACTTCAGCATTGTTGGCAGAAGTTTGGGCTAATCCCTGGACAAATAACAGGTAATTGATGGCGAGAAAGAAAATTGCGATCGCTAGTAACTTGAAAGTAGGCGATCGCACTGGCGGGATTTTTGGTAGTTGGTTGCGTACTCCTAGGTAGATAGCTAGGAAGACAAAAGATAATAAAAATCGAAACCAGGTGAGAGTATATACATCTATAGCTTGAAGCGCTATGGACAGGGCAATTGGCAGTATTCCCCAGAGAAGAACAGTTAGCAAGGATAAGGCTAATCCTAAGCGCCAGTTGCCAGAATTTTGATGGAGTTGCATAAACGAACCTAGGCGCAGATTATTAATTTAGAAGTTTTAGTAATTGAGATTCTTCTAAGCAGACAATGCCTAGTTTTTGGGCTTTTGTGAGTTTGGAGCCTGCTTCTTCGCCTACAACTAAATAATCAGTTTTTTTGCTGACTGATTCAGTTACTTTTGCTCCAGCTTTTTGGATTAGTTCTTTAGCTTCTTCTCGTTTTAAAGTAGGTAAGGTTCCAGTAATAACAAAAGTTTTGCCACTTAGAGGAGTTATCGCGGTTTCTTTAAACTCTGCTTCTAGTTGCAAGCCCAAGTTTTGCAGTCGAGAAATTAAAGTTTGATTGGCACTGATGCGAAACCATTGATGCACAGATCCAGCAATTTCGGCTCCAATGCCGTAAACTGCGGCAATATCTTCAATCTCTGCTTGGGCTAATTGTTCCACCGTGGAAAATTGTTGGGTTAAAGTTTGGGCATTGACGCTCCCTACATGACGAATCCCCAAACCATATAGCACCCTCGACCAAGGTTTAGTTTTTGATTGAGCGATCGCATCTATTAATTTTTCTGCTAATTTATTCCCCATCCGCTCCAAAGAGTACAGTTTTTGGGTAGTTAATTCGTAAAGGTCAGCAACCGAATGTACCAAGCCTTTATCTACCAATTGATGCCCTAATTTTTCTCCCATCCCGTTAATATCTAAAGCATCCCGACTAACCCAATGTTCGATTGCGCCCTTGAGGATAGCGGGACAGGAAGCATTGACACACCTAGTTACAGCTTCGCCCAAGGTTCTGACTACAGGCTGGTTGCAGACTGGGCAATTTTCGGGCATTTGAAAAGCCACAGCTTCTGATGGGCGAAGTTCAAGCAACACGCGCACTACTTCGGGGATAATTTCGCCAGCTTTGCGGACAATTACCGTATCGCCAATACGGATATCCAATTCGCGGATGCGATCGGCATTATGTAAGGTAGCGCGGGAAACAGTGGTTCCGGCTAGTTGCACTGGGCGCATTTGAGCCAGGGGAGTTAAAGCTCCCGTGCGTCCTACATTTACAGCAATATTTTCAACACGAGTGGGGGCTTCTTCGGCGGCGTATTTTAATGCGATCACCCAACGGGGAAATTTTTGGGTAAATCCTAGTTGTTCTTGGAAGCTAAAGGAATTTATTTTTACAACTACGCCATCAGTCATGTAAGGCAAGTTTAATCGTTCGGTATCCCAACGCTGGTAATAGGCTGCTACTTCTTGAGAGGTGGGGGATAATGTACGGTTGGGATTTACTTTAAAGCCCATCTTTTGCAATAGTTCTAATGCTTCCCATTGAGTACGGGCAATACTTGTATCATCTTGCCCAGGAATATGTAGGGTATAAGCAAAAAAATCTAGTTTGCGTCGGGCGACAATTTTGGGATTTAGTTGGCGTAACGTCCCGGCGGCGGCATTGCGCGGGTTGGCGAATAGTTGCTCTCCAGCATCTCGGCGTTCTTGATTGATTTGTTGAAATACATCTAGAGGTAAAAATGCTTCACCACGCACCTCAACTAAAGGGGGGCAATTTTCTAAGTCTAATTTAAGTGGAATAGAGCGAATTGTTCGCACATTTTGGGTAATATCTTCCCCCGTTACGCCGTCTCCCCTAGTTGCACCTCTAACTAATATGCCGTTTTCATAACTTAGGGCTAAGGCAGAACCGTCTATTTTTAGTTCGCATACATACTCAGCTACTTTGATACTAGGCGCTTGACGCTGCCAGCGTTTTTCCCAGTTTTGCAATTCCTCTGTATTAAAAGCATTTTCTAGGCTGTATAGAGGAATGCGGTGCTGTACTGATTTAAACCCAGTTGCGGGCTTTTCTCCCACTCGCGCAGTGGGGCTATCGAGGGAGGCTAATTCGGGATACTTGGTTTCTAACTCTTGCAATTCTCGATATAAACTGTCGTATACAGCATCTTCCATGATGGGATTATCGAGGACGTAGTAGGCATAACTTGCTTTTTGCAATAGACTTTGCAACTCTACAACTCGTTGCTTAGTTTTTGGGGTCAAGGATTCCACAGAGCCTCACTTAATTTTGCCATCGACACCTATTTATCTTAGCTGCCACCTCGCGGCAAATTTTTTAGCCGATGTTTGTCAGGGGTAACTTCAGAAAGCCGAGCTACATTGCCTAATCTGCAACTTTTTCAACTAACTAATCAACTTTAAACCACGATTAATTTGCCCTTAATCCTATCTCAGTACATTTACTGTGTACAAGCATTTTCAGAATGACTGCGACAGCAAAAATACATAAACTACCTTCAGAGTTTTATATTTGTCATTTTGAATAATTAGTTTTGAGGAGTGTAATATGATTCGATCCCCCTTAGCAATCTTAACATCAACATTTTTGACACTTTTGGGCGCAAGTCAAGTTACTGCCGCCACCCTAAACGGATCGGAACCAATTGTGATTGGGCATCGCGGGGCTAGCGGCTATCGTCCCGAACATACTCTAGCCTCCTACGAGTTAGCCATTAAAATGGGAGCAGATTATATCGAACCTGATTTGGTTTCAACCAAAGATGGAGTTTTAGTAGCACGGCATGAAAATGAAATTTCTGGAACTACTGATGTATCTACTAGATCTGAATTTGCCGACCGTCAAACTACTAAAACTATCGATGGAAAACCGGTTACGGGGTGGTTTACAGAAGATTTTACCTTAGCTGAACTAAAAACATTAACAGCTAAAGAGCGTATTCCAGAAATTCGTCCTGATTCAGCTGACTTCAACGGATTATATGAAGTCCCGACGTTGCAAGAAGTAATCGATCTAGCTGCACAAAAAAGCTTAGAAACTGGGCGAACTATTGGCATTTATCCAGAAACAAAACATCCTACTTACTTTGATTCGATTGGGTTATCTTTAGAAGAACCTTTAGTTGCAATTCTTGATGCTAATGGTTTAACCGATGCTGATGATGCAGTATTTGTACAGTCCTTTGAAGTAGGAAATCTGCAATACCTGGATACTCTGACAGATGTATCGTTGGTACAGTTGTATGATGATGCTACAGTTCAACCTTATGACTTTGTTGCTAGTGGGAGCGATCGCACTTACGGCGATTTGTTAACAGTAGCAGGATTAACTGAAGTTGCTGAGTACGCTGATGGGATTGGTCCTTGGAAACGGTTAATAATTCCTGCCGAGACAGTAGATGCAAATGGGGACGGAAAACCAGACGATCTCAACGGTGATGGTGAAATCAACGATGCAGACAGGGTGCTGCAAGCAGCTACTACTCTTATTGATGAGGCTCATGGGGCGGGTTTGTTAGTACATCCTTATACGTTCCGTAGGGAAGACGTTTTCTTAGCTTCTGACTACAATGGCGATCCCGAACTAGAATACGAACAGTTTTATAATTTGGGCGTTGACGGTGTATTTAGCGATAATCCAGATATTGCTGTTGCTGTGCGCGATCGCGTAGCTGAACCAGTCCCAGAACCAAGTACATTGCTAGGATTCGGTATAGTACCGTTTTTTCAATGGCTGCGTCGTCGCAAGTCCCAACGCTAAACAATGATGCCCCAACAAACAATTGAATGCGATCGCTCCACCAGAGCAAAATATCATTACAAGCAATCGCGCTATAGCCCCAAGAACTAAATAGGTTATATTTATTTGAGCTAATTGGTGCAAGCTATGAAAGTTTGGTTATCTTGTTTTTTGGTGTTATTTGCGATCGCTGGGCTTTACCAATGGGCGCAGCACGTAACCTTACCCCTACCTTTTTATATTTTATGCGGAGCAGTTTTGGCAGTTGCTTCAAATGCTAACAAGCGCCTAGGTTTCTTTTTGCCCTTAAAAGATGAAGTGCTGGCGATCGTCAATTCTCTCCAACTCAAACAATCTAGTCCCAAAGAACCAAAATAACTCTAACGCCCCATATTGCGCTTCATCTGCTCTAATTCGTCTTGAGTTTCCCAACGACGAAAAGCATCATCTAAAGCATCGGGTGCGCCATTGGGAGTGGGGGTTTGATTCCATCCGGCAGTTTCCAAGCGCTGAGCAGCTTGGTAATTGGTACGATTTACCTGGGACTCAGTTATTTTAGTTTGCACCTCTTGACGGCGCTGTTGGATGCGTTTGAGGAGTTCTTTGGCTTGGGTTACTCGTTCTTTGATGCCCTGCATTTGTCCCCAGCGTTGGTTGCCTTCTCTCAGTAAAGTTGCTTCCCTTTGTTGGGCGGCTTCGGCTAAATCTAGCCTGTTGGCAGTTTTTGCTTTTTCTACCCGAATATGCCAGCGTTGAATTTCTTGAGCTTTAGAGAGAATTTCATCTTGACTTCGCTTTTCTTGGAGTTGTAAGTCAGCAATTAGTCTTAATGTATCTTCTTCCTGTCCGCGCAACTGATCTAAAAGTGCTTCTAACTCCAAGTGGGGATTGTTTTTTAAAAATTCTTCTAAGCGACTTTCCAGAAAACGGCTAAAATCATCAAATAATCCCACTTTTAGAACTCCTTGGAGTAAATATTTCTAAGCTAAGACAGTTGGAGTAGCGCTGCGAGCGCGAAATTCTAAATAAACTAGCAAAGCGTTAACATCGGCGGGGTTAACTCCACCAATTCTAGCGGCTTGACCGATAGTTAAAGGTTTGACTTTAGATAGTTTTTCTCTTGCTTCTTTAGAGAGAGTCTCAATGGTCGAGTAATCCAAATCCTCTGGTAGCGGACGATTGGCGTGACGAGAAATGGCATCAATTTGATTTTGCTGGCGTTGCAAGTAACCAGAATATTTAATATCAATTTCTGCGCCAGCTTTTTCGGCGGTGGTAAGCGTCGGGTTACTTAGCCCGTAGGTTTCTAAATTGGCGTAATGGAATCCCGGACGACGCAGCAGGTCGGCTAAAGTAATAGAGTTTTTGATTGCTTGGTGGATATCTGAGGAAATTTGTTTGGCAACATCGCTGTGTTCTTTAATTCGCGTCGAGTGTAGCCGTTCTTTTTCGGCGGTGATGTTCGCTTGCTTGCGTGTAAATATTTCCCAAATGCGATCGCTAACTAGACCAATTTTCCTACCTACTGGTGTTAGCCGTTCGTCGGCATTGTCCGAGCGCAATAATAAGCGATACTCTGAACGACTGGTCAGCATTCGATAGGGTTCTCTCAAGTCTTTGGTACACAAGTCGTCCACCAATGTACCCAAATAACTTTGTTCGCGAGGGAAAATAACCATTTCTTGGTGCTGGGCATATCGCGCTGCATTAATTCCCGCGACAATACCTTGGGCTGCCGCTTCCTCGTATCCTGTAGTGCCGTTAATTTGTCCTGCACAAAATAACCCTTGAACTTTTTTGGTCATCAAAGTTGGATAACACTGGGTTGCAGGTAAATAGTCGTATTCCACCGCGTAAGCTGGACGCAGCATGACGCAGTTTTCTAATCCTGGCAAAGTCCGCAGCATTTCCAACTGGATAGGTTCGGGTAAGCCCGTAGAAAAGCCTTGGATGTATAATTCGGGAATATCGCGACCTTCCGGTTCGATAAAGATTTGGTGGCTTTCTTTATCGGCAAAACGGACAATTTTATCCTCAATACTAGGGCAATAACGCGGTCCTTTGGCATCTACCCAACCTCCATAAACTGGCGATAAATGCAGATTATCCCGAATTAATTGATGAGTTTGGGCAGTGGTACGAGTGAGATAGCAGGGCATTTGCTGCCTTTCTACCCACACATCAGGGTCAAAACTAAACCAACGTACTTCCTCGTCGCCAGGTTGAAGTTCTAACTTGCTGTAATCAAGCGACTTCTTATCTACCCGTGCAGGTGTCCCAGTCTTTAATCTTCCTGTCTCAAACCCTAGTTTATTTAAGGTTTCCGTCAAACCTTCGGCGGCAAATTCTCCCGATCTCCCCGCAGGCATTGATTTATTTCCTACCCAGATTCGCCCGCCCAAAAATGTCCCAGTCGTCAAAATCACGGCGGTTGCTTGGAAGGCTACGCCAAAATAAGTTTCAACGCCGACTATTTCATCGTTAGCGCCAATTACTAAGTCTGTAACCATGCTTTCGCGGATGGTTAAGTTTTCTTGGTTTTCGACGATTTCTTTCATCACTTGGGCGTACTCGCGTTTGTCTGTCTGAGCCCGTAATGCCCAGACCGCAGGACCACGAGACGCATTTAATACGCGCTTTTGTAAGTAAGTGCGATCGCTAACTCTACCAATTTCACCGCCTAAAGCATCTACTTCGTGAGTTAATTGCGATTTGGCGGGTCCTCCTACGGCGGGGTTGCAGGGCTGCCAAGCAATTTTGTCTAGGTTCAGCGTCAGTAATAGAGTACGGCAGCCCAAACGGGCGGCAGCTAGGGCGGCTTCACAGCCTGCGTGACCGCCACCAACTACAATGACATCGAAAGCGTCTTGAAACTGAGAGGTCGTCATGGTTCTAAAAGAGACTTATCTTTAATCTTAAACGAGTCGGATCGCAAGCAAGAGGAAAGGGCATTAATCAATCTCTAGTTAGACTAAATTGCTCTTGTCGCAAGCGAGAATGAGTAATCATTAGATAAATACTGTAGGCTCAATAAAATAGAGCCGATTAAAAATCAACTTATAACAGCAATTTGTTACAATACTTAATGCCGATGCGGTAGTGCGGTTTTATATTCATGAATGTTAAGAACGACTTAGTTGAGCTTCGGGTTGATGCAGCGCCAGGGCAAATAATTTTAGCTGAACCATTAGAAGTTGGGACAGATTTAAACGGGCAAAAAAGGCTAGAACCGGAAAGTGAAGTTGTGAAGCCGGAGTTGTTGCGCTACGACCCAGAAGCCATAGCTGCCCATTATCGTAGAAAGCCTTTAGAAGTATTAGGACGTATTTTTACAGTTATATTTCCCTCTGTAAGTTTTGCTTTGGGCTTGTGGTGGGACAAAAAAAGAGGAATTGGCGATCGCAATCAGCAAAAACGCGCCGTCCAGTTAAAGGAATTATTAACAAAACTGGGTCCTGCTTATATCAAAATTGGGCAAGCTTTATCTACTCGCCCCGATCTAGTGTCGCCTGCTTATTTAGAGGAGTTGACGCGGCTGCAAGATCAGATACCACCCTTTGCAAACGAAATTGCCTACCAATTTATTGAAGAAGAGTTAGGCGATCGTCCAGAACAAATTTATGCAGAGTTGTCACCAGAACCAATAGCGGCGGCATCATTGGGGCAGGTATATAAGGGTAAGTTGAAAACTGGCGAAACTGTTGCCGTCAAAGTACAGCGCCCCGACTTGCAAGAGACAATTGCGGTTGACTTGTACATTTTACGCCGCATGGCTACTTGGGCAAATAAAAATATTAAGCGCTTGCGCAGCGATTTGGTCGCAATTCTAGATGAATTTGGCGGACGCATCTTTGAGGAGATGGACTACATCAACGAAGGGGAGAATGCCGAGCGATTTGCCAAGCTATACGGTCATTTGAAAGATGTTTATGTGCCAAAAATTTATTGGCAATATACTCACCGTCGCGTTTTGACGATGGAATGGGTGGTAGGTACTAAGCTAACTCAAGTAGATGCTATCCGCGCTCAAGGAATTGATGCCAGATACATTATTGAAGTAGGCGTTCAGTGTTCTTTGCGTCAGTTGTTAGAACATGGTTTTTTTCATGCCGATCCTCACCCAGGAAACTTGTTAGCTACTCCTGACGGACAACTAGCGTACTTAGATTTTGGGATGATGAGCGAAATTAAGCCCTATCAACGCTATGGCTTAATTGAAGCGGTGGTACACATGGTCAACCGCGATTTTGAAGGATTAGCCCGCGATTACGTCAAGTTGGACTTTTTAACCCCAGAAACAGACCTAACTCCAATTATTCCGGCTTTGAGTCAGATTTTTGGGAATGCTTTGGGTGCGAGTGTAGCAGAACTAAACTTTAAAAGCATTACCGATCAATTGTCGGCGTTGATGTACGAGTATCCTTTTCGCGTACCTGCTTACTACGCTTTGATTATTCGATCCCTCGTCACGTTGGAAGGAATTGCAATTTATATCGATCCGAATTTCAAGGTACTGAGCGAAGCATACCCTTATATTTCTAAGCGATTATTGACCGATCCTGCCCCAGAGTTGCGAGAATCTTTGCGAGACTTATTGTTTAAAGACGGTCGTTTCCGTTGGAATCGCTTGGAAAACTTGCTTAAAAATGCTCGTAGCAGTGAAGAATACAACCTTACTAAGGTACTTGATGAGACTTTAGAATTTTTATCTTCAGAGCGAGGCGCTTTGATTCGCAACAACTTGATTGATGAACTAGCTAAAAGCGTCGATGCTTTGAGTAAAGACGCTTTGCACAACGTTACTAATAACTTACGCGATCGCTTGTTAAATACTCCCTGGGGTAAACCTATGGCAATGGTAGTTAATCCAGTTCCCGCCGCCAGTACCGAGCAAGAACAAACTCTCGATCATATCAAGCGCATTTGGAGTATTTTGCAAGAAACACGCGGTTTTGACCCAGCAAAAGTTAGTTCGCAAATTCCGCAATTACTTACCAATCCAGGAGTACAGCAAATAGGCAGACAGGTTGCTGGGCGTCTGGCAAGTAAAACGATCGCCCGTTTGATTCGTGAAACATTAGTCAAAAACGAAACCCCTGTTAGTAGTAATGGCGTTGCCAAGACTGCGGTAGTTGTTAAAACCTAAGCTTCGGGAGAATTTTCATTTTCTTTATCTCGTTTGAAACTTTCCTCTAGGGCTTGGATTTGTTCACGACGGGCTTCTACTTCTAATGAACGTCGCGACAAGTCTTGATTTTGCAGTGTCAAAGACTGTCGCCACTGTTCAGAGCGTTCAGCTTCGGCTTTTAAAAATGCTGGAGTAACGCCGCTAGTCAAGTAGGTTTTGACCAAATCTAACACCCAAGTTGTAGCATCTTGAATACTGAGCATTTCTCCTTGAGGAGATAGCTCAATTAGAACTAGCACTCCTTCTTGGAGAGAAGTTGCTGAGGCAATACTAACTATTTTTCCTTGTTCATCTACTTCCCATCTATATGAAGATTGTTGATAAGCCAACAAAGTGATTTCTAATTGTCCTGGCAATTTTTGTTTTTGGACTTGAGCTAGATATAGCATGGGTTTTGGGGCGCTAATTGCGCCCGCTTTTAGTTAATCAGTTAAATTTTGGAGGCGATCGCGCAGGATTTGGGCTTGTTTTTCGGCTTCTTGTAAGTTATCCCGGACAGAAAGAATTACATCTTCTGGGGCTTTATCTACAAATTTAGGATTATTGAGCCGATTGGATAGCGATTGTATTTCTGCTTCTACTTTACTCAATGTTTTTCTTAGCTTTCCTCGCAATGCTTCAGTGTCCACTACACCCGCTAGAGGAATCAATACTTCTACCGTCCCTACTACTCCAGAAATAACGTTTTCAAGCGAGTTAGTATCTTGTTTTGGTTGAACTTCTAAGCTTTCGGCTTTGGCTAAGTCCAAAATGTGGAGTTGTCCAATGCGAGTTAGGGTATCGAGTTCGCGATCGCTTTCACTTTGCAAAATTACCCGAATTTTTGCCCCTGGCTTGATATCCCCTTCGGCTCTAAGATTGCGAATTTTGCTAATAGTAGTTGTAATTAGTTCAAAACTATGTTCTAATTCTTCATTGATTAGCGCTTTATCTGGCTGAGGATACAACTGCAAACCTAAAATTTCGCGATCGCTGCTTTGAGTAAGAGTGTGCCAAATTTCTTCGGTAATATGGGGCATAAATGGATGTAACAGCTTCAAAATTCCCTCTAAAACATAAGCAAGGGTTTGTTGTACTGCTTTGCGTGAAGGTGATTCTGGTTGCAGGCGGGATTTTACTAGCTCAATATACCAATCGCAGAAGTCGCCCCGGATAAACTCGTACAAACTTTTTGCAGCTTCTCCCAAACCGTAATTATTAATGCGATCGCTTGTTTCTACTACGGCTTGCTGGAAGCGTGACAAAATCCACAGATCGGCTGGTTCTAAATCTGTTTCTGGTTTTCCCAACTGCTGAGGGGTCAAACCATCCAAATTCATCATTACAAACCTCGAAGCATTCCACAGCTTATTAGTAAAGTTACGACTAGCTTCTACGGCGGCAGATTCATCGGTTTTACGGTTATATTCTAGGCGGATATTTTGACCCGCCCCCGCGACTTCTTTTACCAAGGTATAGCGCAAAGCATCCGTACCATACTTATCGATTAGCAATAATGGATCGATGCCATTATTTGCTGACTTGGACATTTTTTTGCCATTTTCATCCAATACCAAGCCGTGAATGTAGACATCTTTAAACGGCATTTGCCCAGTAAAATGACCGCCCAACATAGTCATCCGCGCTACCCAGAAAAAGATGATATCAAAGCCAGTAACCAATGTAGACGTTGGGTAATAAGTAGCCAAGTCTTGCGTTTGTTCTGGCCAGCCTAAAGTTGAAAAAGGCCACAACCCCGATGAAAACCAAGTATCTAACACGTCTGGGTCTTGCTCTAATTTGACATCGTTGCCAAACTGGGAAATAGCTTTTTCACGAGCCTCCGCCTCAGTTTTGGCGACTATAAAAGGCGTATTATCGGCAATTTCGCCACTTGTTTCGCTGACAGCATACCAAGCCGGGATTTGATGACCCCACCAAAGTTGACGAGAAATACACCAATCGTTTAATTTAACTAGCCAATCGCGGTAAACCTTAGCCCAGCGTTCGGGGATAAACTGAGGCGATGAGCGTTCGTCTAAAAATTCTAGAGTGTTATCAGCTAGAGGGCGAATTTTGACAAACCATTGAGTAGATAGCAATGGTTCAATAGGGACTTTACCGCGATCGCTATAAGGTACAGAATGCTTGTAATCTTCTACCTTGACTAGAAAGCCCTCAGCTTTAAGACGTTCTACTACCTTTTTTCGCGCTACAAACCGATCTTGCCCTTGAAACTCTCCAGCATTTTCATTGAGCGTGCCATTTTTATTCATAATATTGACCATTGGCAGCCCGTGACGCTGACCCATAGCAAAATCATTCGGATCGTGAGCGGGAGTGACCTTTACGCAGCCCGTACCAAAGGTTGGATCGACAAATTCATCGGCAATTACTGGAATTTCGCGCCCGACAATAGGCAACTTCAACATTTTGCCAATTAAACGCTGATAGCGATCGTCAGTCGGATTGACCGCCACCGCCGTATCCCCAAGCATTGTCTCCGGGCGAGTCGTCGCTACTTCTACAAAACCCGAATCATCTACAAACCGATAGCGGAAGTGCCATAAATGCCCGTCAACTTCCTGCTTTTCTACTTCCAAATCCGAAACCGCCGATTGAGTTGCAGGACACCAATTTACCAAATACTTACCGCGATAAATCAGCCCTTCCTCAAACAAACGAGTAAATTCTTCTACTACAGCCTTAGACAACCCTTCATCCATAGTGAAACGTTCTCGCGACCAATCGACCGACACGCCCAAACGCTTGAGTTGATTGATAATTGTTCCACCCGACTCGGCTTTCCAAGCCCACGCCTTTTCTAAAAATTTCTCGCGTCCTAACTCTTGACGAGTTTTACCTTCCGCCTGCAACTGTTTTTCTAAAATTGTGTGGGCGGCAATACTTGCGTGGTCAATACCAGGAAGCCACAAAGTATTCCTTCCCTGCATCCGGTGGTAGCGAATCAATACATCAATCAACGCGCTTTCAAAAGCGTGACCCATATGCAAACTTCCTGTCACATTCGGCGGCGGAATCACAATACAATAGGGTTCGCCCCCGCGATTGGGGTCAGCTTTGTAGACTTGGTGATCGTCCCAGTATTTTTGCCATTTAGATTCGGCGATTTTGGGGTCGTAGATGCTGGGTAAGTCGTTGATACTTGCGGTCATGGCAGAAATACTAAGTTGAGACGGCTGTTAGTAAGATTTTGACATATACGCTAAGCGGACAGAAGCTTAGAGAATTGATAAAAAAAGGACGCTCTTTAGCGTCCCTAACTTTATTAAAGCGCAGCCCTAAAGTGCGATCGCTCTAATTACACTTTGGCGGCAATTTTGGCTTCTTTTGCAGTCAAGCGTTCGTAAGTTGCCCGCATTTTTAATCCTGTCAATACTTGAAATAATCCCGTCCCGTTATTTGAACCTGGATATTCGCGGTGTTGCAGCAATAAATGAGTCATTTCTCCCTGATATTTGGTAGAAGTTTTGCTCAAGTGAGTTTCTAGATAAATTACTTCGTCTAAGTTGTCAAATTGCCCATCTACTTCTAAAACAGAAACATTGTCTTGGCTATAAGGGTCAGATCCATAGTACATTTGCATTCCTGGATAGGAACAAGTAAGCTTGCGCCCGCATGGTGTCCAATGAATAGTTGAACCTTCGTCAAATAGGTAAACTGGCTCCAAGCCTTCTACGTCTTCGCGCTGAATCATTCTAACTCGCAATACTTTGCGATCTTTATCTTCCTTAAGTAATTGGGTGGGCAATACTTGAATTACAACGTCAGCAAATTTTTTCTGCGGCTCAATGTAGGCGCTAAAGTCTGGACGGCGAGAATTGATCGCAGCTAGTACGTCTTCGTAGCGATGACCCCTTTCTGCCATGTCGCGCTGAATTTTCCAAGCAATTTTGACTTCATCGCTGATGTCTAGATACACGCTGAAATCTAATAGACTTCTTACTCTTTCGTCGTACAGGGGATGCAATCCCTCAACTACGATAATGTGGTTTGCCCCTATGTGTTCTGGTGGATCTATTTCTCCGGTTTCGTGGTTGTATATGGGTTTATTTATTGATTGACCGTGTTTGAGCGCTTTAAGCTGCTCGTACATGAGATCAAAGTTGTTTGCTCTAGGATCTAGGGCAGTTATCCCTGTTTCTTTGCGCTGTTTTCGATCCAAACTGTGATAGTCATCTAAACAGATCACTGTCAAAAATTCTTCACCAAATAAGTCGGCTAACCGACGCAAAAAGGTGGATTTACCACATCCTGAATCTCCGGCAACTCCAATTAATACCACTCTATCCGGCGAACTTGTCATAGCTTTCCTCTATCAACAAAATGATTCAATCAATAAGTTTTCTTTGCTCTACGTCTGTAGCTGTCTTTTCTCTACCGATCGGGTTTTGAATAAGTAGCGACTCAACAAAGCAGTACGCTCTGCTTTATCTATTTTTCGTTCCCCATTCTTGGTTTACGCCAGTCGCAATGAGCTACTAGACCATTTATTCGGTATGCGTTTACCTACTAATTGCTTTTTTTGGGAAAAAACAATTAAATTGTGCTGTGGTAAGTATGTACTACTATTGTTATTGTAGATTTTACCAAAATAGGATCTCTCTTACAATGTCCAAAGCTCAAGCTTTATCGTCTGCCTTAGTACTTATGCTAAGGTTTTGTTGCGCATTTTTGTAAAAAAAAACTAAACTGGCGCTTTTTTATTTCAACATCTCCATTGAAACTGCCAAGAGCGACTTTCGTTGCCAACGCTTTAAAAGCCGGGTATCCGGTATTATAAGTCTGGTAGCAAGTTAGAAATTTTCATAAGCTAAGTAGGGTTTGGAGAGATTTAAGCAATGTATAATTCAAGCGCCGCAGATAGGGCAGCTAATACCGAAGCTGGTAGCCGCGTCTTTGTGTACGAAGTGGTAGGCATACGTCAAAATGAAGCAACTGATAACATGACTCCTCCAATTCGTCAAAGTGGCAGTGTTTTTATCAGAGTGCCTTATAGCCGCATGAATCAAGAGATGCAGCGCATTTCTCGCCTGGGCGGAAAAATTGTTAACATCCATCTTCAAGATGCTAATCAGCCTAACGGTCACTTAACATCTTCTGTAAGTAAGGCGAATAATCAAAGCGATCCTTCTACTGTAATTGCTAAGAGCGAACAGAATAATTCTTCAGCATCGGTAGAAAATAAGTTACCGCCCCAAACATCAGAAAAAAAAGGCAAGCCCATGACTCAAGCGAAACCAAAGGCTGATAAGCACAAAGATGTTCCAGTAAATATTTACCGCCCCAATACTCCTTATATCGGTCAATGTATTTCTAATCAGGAGTTAGTTGGGAATGGTGGTATCGGTACGGTAAGACACTTAATATTTGACATTTCTGGGGGCGACTTGCGCTACCTTGAAGGTCAAAGTATTGGGATTATTCCCCCAGGTACAGACAAAAACGGCAAACCAGAAAAATTACGGCTGTATTCGATCGCATCTACTCGTCATGGCGATCGTGTTGATGATAAAACTGTATCTCTATGCGTTCGTCAGCTAGAGTACAAGCACCCGGAAACTGGTGAGACAATTTACGGCGTTTGTTCGACTCATCTATGTAACCTAGATGTAGGATCGGAAGTCAAAATCACAGGTCCCGTTGGTAAGGAAATGTTGTTACCAGAGGACACGGACGTAAATGTAATTATGTTTGCCACAGGTACGGGTATTGCTCCCTTTAGGGCTTATTTATGGCGGATGTTCAAAAAGAAGGAGCAAGAAGCCAACCCCGATTATAAGTTCAATGGTTTAGCTTGGTTGGTTTTTGGGATTCCGACTACTCCAAACATTCTTTATAAAGAGGAGTTAGAGGAAATTCAAGAGCAGTATCCAGATAATTTCCGTTTGACTTACGCAATTAGTCGCGAACAAAAAAACCCCCAAGGCGGCAGAATGTATATTCAAGATCGGGTAGCCCAACACGCTCAAGACTTGTGGAAATTACTTCAAAAAGACAATACCCACGGATACATTTGCGGTTTGAAAGGTATGGAAGGCGGTATTGATGAAGCGCTATCGGCGGCGGCGGCGGCAGATGGCGTAAATTGGATTGAATACCAAAAGGAAATGAAAAAAGCTGGTCGCTGGCACGTAGAAACTTACTAAATAGCTGACAAATAGCTTATTAAGTAGGGGTGTATGGTAAATACACCCCTACAATAGTTTGTGGTGATATTGGTAACCAATTGTGGCTTTTAAAGTAGGAATCTTGGGCTTAGGGACGGTAGGTACAGGTACAGTTCAACTGCTATTAGATCCTACTGGTCGCCAAGCGTTGCTAAAAGAAGTAGAAGTAGCCAAAGTAGGCGTAAAATCAACTTCTAAACTCCGTGCTGTAAGTTTGCCTGGGGAAGTAATTACAACAGACTTAGAGGCAATTGTCAGCGACCCGGCAATTGATATAGTGGTGGAATTGATCGGAGGACTGGAACCCGCGCGATCTCTAATTTTGCAAGCAATTAGTCACGGCAAGCACGTCGTTACCGCCAATAAAGCAGTCATTGCCCGTTATGGCGATGAAATCTTCACTGCCGCTAATGGCGCGGGAGTATACGTGATGTTAGAGGCGGCTGTAGGCGGCGGCATCCCAATCATTCAACCATTAAAGCAATCACTAAGCGTCAATCGAATTGCGGCGGTTACAGGCATTGTTAACGGCACGACAAATTATATTCTTACTTCCATGCGCGATCGCGGTAGTGATTTTGCGGAAGTTTTAGCCGAAGCCCAACAACTAGGCTACGCGGAAGCCGATCCCACGGCGGATGTAGATGGATTGGACGCAGCCGATAAAATTGCTATTCTTGCCTCTTTAGCTTTTGGCGGGCGCATAAAGTTACAAGATGTCTACTGTGAAGGTATCCGTAATGTAAGCGGGGCAGATATTGCCTACGCCGAAAAACTCGGTTTTGTAATTAAGTTACTTGCTATTGCTAAAAAAGCCTATCCTGCTAGTAATAGTCTCTCCCTGCGCGTCCACCCGACTTTAGTACCCCAATCCCATCCTTTAGCCAGCATTAACGGGGTCTACAACGCAATTTTGGTAGAAGGCGAACCAATTGGGCAAGTGATGTTTTTTGGACCTGGGGCGGGGGCGGGAGCTACCGCTAGTGCGGTAGTGTCAGATATTTTGGCGATCGCGGCGGTGTTAAAAACTGGTACAAACAAATCCCATTCTTTAATGTCTTGTTCTCATCAAGAATATTGCGAAAAGTCGCCAATGGATGACCTTGTAACGCGCTTTTACGCCCGATTTCTCACTCAAGATCATCCCGGTGTAATTGGCAAATTGGGTACTTGTTTTGGCAATCATGGCGTTAGCTTAGAATCGGTTGTGCAAACTGGTATCCGTGATAATTTGGCGGAAATTGTTGTGGTTACGCACGATGTCCGTGAAGGGGATTTTCACGCCTCATTGGATGAAATTCGCACCGAACCCGCAATAAATAGCATTCCTAGCTTACTAAGGGTGCTATAAAAACCTACCCAAAAGAGGTATCGCAAAACGCCAGTTAGTGGCTTAATTTGGCTATATTACTTTGTTGCTACTAGCTGACAAGATGACAAATTCTTCGCCGACTCCCGATCCTCCATCATCTGACAAAACGACCTTAGGTTTTGACGATTTTATCGGTATTTTGGTGGCTTTTAGTGCTATGGGCGGAATTATCTGGTGGTCTTTAGCTCGCAATCCAGCAACCTTAAACCTCGAACGCATTTTATCAGGTGATCGTACTTCCACACCCCTGCTTGTCCCGTCCCCACCAGCAACCGCCCAAAGCGAAGCTGAGCCAAGATTACCCCCTTCTGTAAGCCCTACCGTTGCACCCTCACCAGTGCCGCCTACCCAACTGCAAGCGCCAAGTCAGAGGTTTCCAGTAGTTGTTCCTATCCCTAATCCAACGACTCCCGCCCCAACTCCAAGAGTGGGAACAGCCATTAATTTTGTTGATGTTCCCCAAGACTACTGGGCGCGTCCCTATATTAATGCTTTATCTGCTCGTCGGATTGTCAACGGCTACACTGGAGACTACTTTCGACCAGATCAAACGATAACTCGTGCGGAGTTTGCAGCGTTGTTACAAGCTGCTTTTGACAACCAGCCTGTACCAGGAGAAACAGAGTACAAAGATATTCCAACCAATTTTTGGGGCATTCCAGCCATTAACAGCGCTACAAGAACTGGGTTTTTGCAAGGGTATCCTGGCGATATTTTCCGTCCAATTCAAGAAATTCCACGAGTGCAAGTTTTGGTTGCTCTTGCTAGTGGCTTAAATCTCACACCACCAACTTCCCCGGAACAAGTTTTGCAATCTTATGGGGATGCTGCCCAAATTCCTAACTATGCTAGAGAGAAAGTCGCAGCAGCAACTACAGCAGGACTTGTAGCAAATTATCCTGATCGCAATTTACTAGCTCCAAACCGCAATGCTACCCGCGCTGAGGTGACAGCAATGATTTACCAAGCGCTAGTACAAAATGGTAGTTTAGAGCCAATTTCATCGCCCTATGTAGGTATTCAAAAATAAAAATAAGCGATCGCACTTACTAAATAGGCGATCGCTTATTTATGCTAAAAAATCCGGCAATTATTGCAATTGCTGACTTCCAACTACTTTTCCTTTTAGCTTCTCAATTTCTTGCGCCAATTCTTGACGACTTGAAGCTTGAAGCAAGTAGCGGTTTACAAACCAGGCTGAATAAGCGATGCCAACTAATTCAAAAGTTGGCGCTAAAAGCGGAATATCATTTAGCGCGTCAATTATTGCAAGTACTACCTTAACGGTGATGATTGCAGCAAAGATTAACCCAAGGCTGGTAATTGGCTGCTTGTAATCTTCCCAAAATTTACCAATTATTTCAGGTAGTTGGGACAAAAACTCTGAAACTTGAGAACCGACGCGCGTCCATTGCTCGTCCGACTGGCTTGGCTCTATAGTTACTATGTTTCCTGCGGGTGATACCTCAATGTTTTCTGTACGAGTGGTATCTGGGTAGTTCTGTTGTTGCAGTTGGGATTCCATAATTTTTTACTGTGTTGATTTTTGGAAATGACAACGCGCGAGATCGTTTATTAAGCGATATCCTGGCTATCAGCACCGCTTCGAGGAGAGAAAACGGTTTTAAGTATTGCTTAACCTTACTTACTCTCAAAAAATGATTCATCAACTTCAAGGTAGAGAGTATTAGCCCTGAAAACTAAAGTTTCTATTCCTAGAGTCGAACCCCGTGACTTAACTTTCGTGTTTACTCTTAATTTGATTAGAGCATGGCTTACTCTGTTCAAAGTCAGAAATATTTGACAAAGTGGTTTGGGCAATACTTTTTAAAGCTTCAGTAGTGAAAAAGGACTGATGCCCAGTAATTAAAACATTAGGGAAGGTGAGTAGGCGCTCAAAAAGATCGTCTTGAATCACCGTATTAGAGAAGTCTTCAAAAAATAAATTTCCCTCCTGTTCGTAAACATCTATGCCTAGATAGCCGATTTTACCTGATTTTAAGCCAATAATTACAGCTTTTGTGTCAATTAAAGCACCGCGACTTGTGTTGATTAGCATGGCACCTGTTTTCATCTGCGCTATCGTTTGGGCGTTGATTAGATGGTGGGTACCAGAAGTTAGCGGACAGTGCAAGCTCACAATATCTGCCGCCGCCAGTAGTTGAGGAAACGACACGTACTCTAGGATTTGATTATCTGGAGGGGAATTGTCGTAAGCCAGTACATTGCAGCCAAAGCCTTGCAATATTTGGGCTGTTATTGTGCCAATTCTGCCTGTACCAACGATCCCCACGGTTTTACCATGAAGATCGAAACCTAAAAGTCCTTCTAAGGAAAAATTGCCCTCGCGGACACGATTGTAAGCTCGGTGTATGCGTCGATTGAGAGCGAGGATTAAGCCGATAGTATGTTCAGCGACGGCGTAGGGAGAGTAGGTGGGTACGCGGACAACAGTTAACCCCAAAGCTTCTGCTTTTACCAAATCTACATTGTTGAAGCCCGCAGAACGCAGAGCAATTAATTTTATGCCGAGGCTTGCTAATTTGCTAAGATTTTGGGCATCCAATTGGTCGTTGACAAAGGCGCAAACAGCTTGAGAACCTGTAGCTAAGACGCTGGTTTCACAAGTTAGACGGGGTTCGATAAAAACTAACTCGTGCTTACTTTCTGTGTTAGCAGATTCTAGAAACTTGCGATCGTAGGATTTGGTGCTGAAGACAGCAACTTTCACTCCCTGGACCTCCAGCTTATTTTTATAGCATTCAGAATCTTCAACCTCCGGCTGCAAAGGTTGCCATAATTATCACTGATAGCAAGAGTCCAGGAGAAAGTAGTAGCACGAGCATAAATAAATCGTGGGGAGTCATAATTAGCTTTTTTGTAAGGGTATCAGTTTTAATTTAATGACTTTGAAGCAAAAAAAGCTCGTAATTGCGATCGCAATAATAGAATTTTTTAGCTAGTCGCCGTCAAACCTTGCAAGGGAGTAGAGACTTGTAAGGGTGTTAAAGCTTTAGACTGGACTAAAACACCAAACCCGCCCAATCCTTGAGGATTTATTAGCTGATGCAATACTTCCCGACGTTGGAGCAATTGTTCTAAATTGTTAGCATTATTAGTAGAAATTGCCGCAATTCGCTCTCCCAATCCCAACCCCATTAAAAATAAGCCTTGCTGAGTAAACCCTACTTTTTGCAAACCACACTTTTCGCCCCAACGCTCTAAAGCGGTAAAATCTACGTGAGCCGTGATATCTTGCTCGCCGATGTTGATATAAGGATTGTTGTGGTATTGGTGGCGATAGTAGCACTGCAATGTTCCTTGACTTCGCATGGGGTTGTAGTAACGCGCCGCCGCGTAGCCATAATCGATAGTTAACAGATACCCTTGCTGCAATTTTTGCGCTACTTTACTTAACCAATCTAGAGCCGCTAAATTAATTTCACTGCGATAATTACTTGCTAATTGCGCTAAATTTATTCCTACCAAGTCGAAATACTGAGCTATTTTTGGCGTAGAAGGAGCGCTACAGACTTCTATAAAGTCATTGTCTCCAGAGATAGTTACATATATCTCCCCTAGTTGCCCATCTTGGAGGGAAAATAAATTAACAGGCATTGCATCAACAAGTTCGTTAGAAAAAACACAGCCAATAATTGAATTAGCTGGTATTTCCTCTAAATTGCACCACTTAACTTTATCCGCTACACCTTGCAGTAGTTGCTGTTGTTGCTGCTGTAATCCTGGCGATACTTCAACAATGACGTACTGTATCGACTCAAAAAACTTGCGGTAGTGCTTGTACAAATATTTAAGAATATCAACGGCTAAAATGCCCTGTCCTGCACCCATCTCTACCAGCGTAAAAGGTGCGGGTTGTCCCATAATTTCCCACATTTGGGCAAATTGCACTGCTAATAGTTCGCCAAAATCTTTCCCTAGGTGTGGAGACGTAAAAAAGTCTCCTTGCGCCCCAATGTCAACAGCTTTGGTGGTGTAGTAGCCATACTGGGGATGGTATAGCGCCAACTCCATAAATTGGGCAAAGGTAATAGCGCGATCGCTCCTCATAGCTATGCGATCGCGAATAACTTTAGTTAATAACAAATTGGAATTATTTTCTAGGTCAAGTCTCAACAGTTTACCGGATATCCAAAAATAATTATGGGGCGCAATTACTTACGCCCCAAACGTTCTAACGATCTACCGATCCCATAATGATGTCAACGCTACCCAAAATTGTGACAATATCCGCAACTTTTACACCTCGGACAATGTGAGGAAAAATTTGCAAGTTATTGAAGTCCGCAGCGCGAATTTTCCACCGCCAAGGGAATACGTTATCATCGCCAACAAGGTAAATGCCTAATTCGCCTTTACCGCTTTCAATTCGAGCATAATGCTCTCCTTTGGGGATTTTAAAGGTAGGCGCAACTTTTTTGCTGATGTATTGGTAATCAAAACCATTCCACTCAGATTTTGCGCCTTCAGTTAGGCGTTTAGCTTCTAGGTTTTCAAAAGGTCCGCCGGGAAGGGCTTTAATTGCTTGACGCAGAATTTTGACCGATTCACGCATTTCTCGAATCCGCACCAAATAACGAGCAAAACAATCTCCCGCCGTTTCCCACTGTACGTCCCAATCAAAATCGTCGTAACATTCGTAGTGGTCAACTTTTCTCAAGTCCCACTTGACCCCCGAAGCACGTAACATTGGTCCCGAAAGCCCCCAATTGATCGCATCTTCGCGGCTAATCGTCCCCACACCTTCTACCCGTCTTCTAAAAATGGGGTTGTTGGTAATTAAGCGCTCGTACTCGTCAACTTTGGGGTAAAAATAGTCAATAAATTCTACACATTTATCGATCCAGCCATAAGGCAAATCTACCGCTACTCCACCAATACGGAAGTAGTTGTTATTTACCATCCGATAACCCGTAGCAGCTTCCCACAAGTCGTAAATCATTTCCCGTTCGCGGAAAATGTAAAAAAATGGAGTTTGAGCGCCTACGTCTGCCATGAATGGTCCTAACCACAGCAAATGATTTGCAATTCGGTTCAATTCCAGCATAATTACGCGAATATAGCTGGCGCGTTTGGGGACGGGAATATTTGCTAATTTTTCCGGTGCATTGACGCTAACAGCTTCATTAAACATCCCGGCGGCGTAGTCCCAGCGACTAACGTAGGGGACATACATGATATTGGTGCGGTTTTCGGCTATTTTCTCCATCCCACGATGCAGGTAGCCCATTACAGGCTCACAATCTACTACATCTTCCCCATCCAAAGTGACGATTAGCCGCATCACTCCGTGCATTGAGGGGTGGTGAGGTCCCATGTTTAGCACCATGGGTTCTGTTCGAGTTTCTATCCTTGCCATAGGTGATTAATTTACTGTTGGAGTGCAAATTTAGATGGAACCGCCAAGAATACTTAATAAATTAGCGGTAAGTTGAAGTAAGTAGGCACTATAAATATTAAGTGCTTGATGGTTAACTTTTTTGTAGCGCTTATTTTAATTATATGGAGCTTGGTGTTGAGGGAGGCGAGTTACAGGCATTTTTTCACATACCTGTTTTAAGTCAAGAGGTAATTTCTGCTTTAGCTATTCGTCCTGGCGGGCATTATTTAGATGCTACCGTAGGTGGGGGCGGTCATAGCGAAGCGATTTTACAAGCATATCCTGATGTTAAAGTTACAGCGCTAGATTGGGACGAACAAGCAATTATTGCAGCTAAACAACGTCTAGCTGAGTATGAAAGCCGCATTCAATTTTTTTTAACCAGTTTTGCCGATTTTGACTATAAAAATGCTTCTTTTGATGGAATATTAGCAGACTTAGGTGTAAGCTCTTACCATCTTGATACCGCAGAGCGCGGCTTTAGTTTTCGCAATACTGCTCCCTTAGATATGCGGATGGATAGGCGGCGAGATTTGACAGCAGCCGAAATAATAAATACTTGGGACGAAAACGAGCTTGCAAATATTTTCTTTAAGTACGGTGAGGAAAGACTGTCGCGGCGGATAGCTAGGCGGATAGTCGAAAAACGCCCTTTTACAACTACTACAGAATTAGCCGAGGCGATCGCTTATGCTGTACCAAGGCAATATCGTTATGGTAGGATTCACCCTGCAACCCGCGTATTTCAAGCTTTGCGAATTGTTGTCAATGAAGAATTGACGGCTATAGAAAATTTTCTAAATCGCGCTCCTTTAGGGCTTGTACCTGGGGGCAGAATAGTTGTAATTAGCTTTCATAGCCTGGAAGATCGAATCGTAAAACATAAATTGCGCGAATCATCCTTACGAGTAATTACTAAAAAGCCAATTACTGCCCAAAATGATGAATTAGAAAATAATGTACGATCGCGATCGGCTAAATTACGAATAGCAGAAGCGTTGCGGGAAGAATAGATCCAAAAGAAAAGTTTTTAGTAGCTTGTAGACTAAAACAAAACAGTCAAAGGGTAACTACCATGTACGTGCTAATTGGTGGCGGCGGTTTAATTGGGCTGAGTTTGGCACACAGGCTTGTAGAATTGGGTCATAGGGTGGCAGTAATTGATATCAACCCCGTTGCTTGCCGTTATGCCCGCGAACAAGTGGGAGCAATGGCTTTTGAAGGTAGTGCGGTAAGTACAGAAGTGTTGCTAGAAGCTGGGATTCGTAAAGCTGACTCAGTGGTAGCAGCATTGCGGAGCGATGCCTTAAATTTAGCGATGGTAACACTTGCCAAACACTACGGAGCGCCGCATATTGTCACCCGGATGCGCCACCGCGATTTTGCTGAGCCATTACGCATAGTAGGCGCAAATCATATAGTTAGTACGGTGGATTTGGCAGTATCAACGATGGTAAATGCGATCGAATACCCACAAGTAGAATCAATAATGCACTTTGAGCAAGGACAAATTGAAGTGCTAAAACTTGCTATCCCAGAAAATTGTTATGTTGTCGGGCGTAGCGTTGCCGAAATTGCTCAAGATATCCGTTTTCCTACAGGCTCTTTAATCATTGGCTATCAAGCTCATATTCATGAAGACCTAATAATTCCTAACGGTAGTACGGTATTAGAACCTGGTTCAACAGTTTTAATTGTGACAAAACCAGGATCGCTGCATCAAGTCATTGATTTTATTGAAGGTTGCAAATAATTTGAATGAAGCTATACCGACTAATTTGTTTAGCAGTGGCGCTAATTTTTCTGACTGCTTGTACTCCCTCTGAAGTTCCACCGCCGCCAATTGTTTCATCGCCAAAATTGGTAACTTTAGATCCAAACTTTCAAGCAGCAATGGGTCAAACTATTTACGTGCCTATTTATTCCCATATCTATTATGAAAATCGGCAAAAGTCTTTTGATTTGGCAGCAACATTAAGTATTCGCAATACAGATTTGACGAGTCCCATGATTGTTACGGCGGTACGCTACTATGACACAAATGGTAAATTGCTCCGGCAATATGTAGAGAAGCCCATTCAACTTGATGCCTTAGCTTCTACAGATTTCGTGGTAGATAGAAACGATATCAGGGGCGGTAGTGGGGCAAATTTTATTGTCGAATGGGTAGCCGAGACGGAAATTTCTGAACCGATAGTAGAAGCCGTGATGATTGGTAGCGCCCTGCAACAAGGAATCTCTTGGATTAGTCCGGGTAAAGTGATTAAACAAACAAATTCTCAGAAACCACCTACCTAATCATCCTCTAGTTGTAGTAATTGTTCGTCAATATTTTGCAAACGCGATCGCACAATTTCGGGAGAAAGAATTTGTTTGCGAATAGCTGCACCCAACGCTCCTTTTTCTGCCAATAGTAAGCGACGGCGAATAGCATCAAGTTTAGCGCGATCGCCTTTGGTAGCGTCTAATGTATCTGGGCGACGGTTATAGATGTCCCGCAGCGCCTTTTCTGCCCCTGCTACTCTTACTTGATAACCCGCCCGCATTTCTTCATAAACGGCTTTGGGTAGTACCCCTGACTTCAACAAGCTATCTAATTCATCTTGCGCGGCTTTGCCCGTTATTAGCTGGGCTTGCAATTGCTCAATTTGTTGGCGATTTTCAGAAAACTTGGTTAATTTTAGGCGTTTTACTAGCCAAGGCAAGCTCAAACCTTGACCTACTAAAGACACCAACACGCAACCATAAACTAAAGTAATCAAATATTCTCGCCCTGGTAGTGTCGTAGGTAAACTCAATGCCAAAGCCATTGAGAGCGAACCCTTGATATTGCCGATAAAGAGTAAATGCTGCCAACGCAAGGGAATTGAGCGATCGATCCAGCGTACTCCAGCAAGCAATGGATAAACCGTAAATAATCGCCCGATCTGAAAAGCCAAAACTGCAATTAAAACTGCGGGTAGAATCTTACTTAGGCTAACGGGATTTATTTCTATGCCAATAAGCAGAAATATAAAAGTATTGACTCCAAAACCAGCATATTCCCAGAAGCTTAATAGTGTAAGGCGATCGCCTGCCGAATTAGTTTGAGACAGCCCTAAATTGCCGAAAATCAACCCCGCTACCACCACCGCCACAGCGCCAGATACACCTAAAAATTGCCCCGCCTGAGAAGTTCCCAAAGCAACGGCAACGGTCAACAACAAACTACTTAGAGGGTCGTTTAAACGGGCAAATATGGGTAAGCTCAAGTAACCCAAAACTGCGCCTACAAGACTACCTCCAATCGCCACAAACAGAAATTCTTGGAGTCCTTCTAAAAATGTCAGAGAACCTGTTGAATATACTTTTACAATTAGGTTGAATAAAACTAAAGCGGCGGCATCGTTGAATAAAGTTTCGCCTTCAACAATAGTAGAAAGTCGCGCTGGTACAGGGATATCTTTAAATACGGCAATCATTGACACTGTATCTGTATTTGCCAGAATTACCCCTAAAAAAAGGGCAGGTATCCAGTCCAGTGTCAGCCCAAATTTTAACAGTACGGCAATAATAGCAGTGGCTAGTATTGCCCCAGGACCAGCCAACAGAGCAATGGGTTTAAAAGTGCTGCGGAGGCGGCGGACATCGGTATTAATCCCCGCTTCAAAAATTAAAATTGGCAGAAAAAGATTTAAAACTAGGTATGGATCTAAGCCAATACGACGAGATAATAGCTCGTTGATGGGCAAACCTGCTAGAACTAAACCCGTCACGTAAGGGATTCGTAACCGCCGCGAGAGTAAGGCGACGGTAGTAGCAATCAGCAACAAAATAATTAAAATTGGGACTAATTGCGGCACATTTACCTTAGTTAGAGTATTTGTAAACGAGTGTACGCCCAAAAAAATGCTGTTGCAGACTGTACTCTTAATTAAAAATTATCTACCAGTATCTTTTCTCCACGCCGATAAATTTCTCGCGCGTAATCTGTCCACACGCCTTGTCCCCAATAACGAAAACAACTGGTTTGCAGTAATAAATTGTGCAGTAATGCTTGACGATAGCTAGATGACTGAGTATTTGCTGGATCTACCTTTTCGTGAAACAAAGCACTCAGTTGATTCATGGGAGTCAAGACATTTTCGTAACCTTTTACCCAACTGAGGTTATTAGTCCAGGAAGCGCCATCTACATGAAAATTTGGGTTATTTTGCTTAAGAAAGGCGATCGCATTATTTACCGCATCTGGCGCGTACTGAGAATTTACTTGCTCCCAAATTTGATGTTGTCCTATAGCTTGACAAGTAGGAAAGTCATCAAAAGTACAACCAATGGACTCAATCAATTCCAAATATTCTGTACCTGTGACGCTAACAACATCATTGCCCAATTCCTCCCAAGCCCGCATAAACGCGCCGGGAAACTCATTCATCATCACGCCACCATTTTCACCATCACCAATTTGAGTAACTATGGGTGGTACGGAAACATTGCCTAAATTTTGCCCTGATAGAGTTTTTGCCTCGTAGTAAGGCTGCATTTGCGCGACTAACTTAGTATCCGAGCCTTGGGTTTTAATTAAAGCAGTAATGCTTAAAGTCTCACCTTGAGAATTACGTGCAACCAAACGATGAGGTAAATGCTTGGATTGTAATGGTTGCCCAGTTAAGCTTTCAATTGAATGTTCTTGCACCATTACCCAACGGTAGCCGCAGTCTAGTAAAGCCTTAACAAACTCAAATAAAGTATCTGGATGGTTGGGTAAGTGCATCTCTGGCGGTGAAAAACCTTTAACTCGTGCTAAAGCTTCCCAGCCAAAAATTGCCGCAAAATGGTGTTGCCAAGCGCGAATATGCAGTTTAATATCGGGAATTGGAGTAGAAGGAACTACAGCATGACTCCACATTGTCCCCAGCCACTCTACATAAGGCTGATAAGTGCGATCGCACGTTATGCGTTTGAGATTATCTATCACATCCCCCCGCCCCATTTTCCGCAATCCCCACAGCAGATTACCAGAGTAATCCAACATTACACGGGGGTTTTTGCCTCGGCTAACAAGATCGCAAATCATATCCGCCATGCGGCTGTAACAATGAGCAAAAGGCTCTGCGTTGTGGTTGTCGCCTTCTTGGGGATGCTCAAACATATATTGCAAATTGCTAATTAATTCGCCATTACTTCCTGCCGGAATAATGGGTTGCTGCATATGTAATGCGATCGCAAAGGTGGCTTTTACGTCTTGAATATTTATATTAGTTGCAGGTAAAAATACTGGGCGATCGTTTTTAACTACCGCCTCAACCAAAGATTCCGAACCACAAATATTCGGCAATCCTTCAATTATTTCTGGCAAAGCAGATAAGGTTAGCGATTCTGATGATGCAACCATTTTTATTAATTTTAGTAAGATAGGTCGATCTTACTAAGATATTAGGTTAACCCACTAATAACTTATTGAAAGTATTAGTATTACTGGCATATATAGTTCAGTAAACCCAAGGATGGCTTTGTTTAAGCAAACTACATTAATGAGGATTTGCAATGCGATCGCATCTCCTCTAGAACAATCTTTAAAATAGTTAATTGCTTCGGCGGCTAGTAAGTAGGCGCGATACCTGTAAAAGTCTCCGCAATCATCTTTGAAATCTACTAAAGCTTGAATAAAGTCTTCTTTTTGCTCTTTTCCTACATCTTCTCGACTAAACCAATGCAAAAGCTCAGTTTTGGATTGATCTTCAAAGATGCGGTAAGTGCTGTCTGCTAAATTATCGTCAACGCGGTTAAAGAAATTGTGCCAATCATTCATTTCCTCCTACCCATTTGAAAATATGGGGCGAAATGGATATCAAAAATATTGCCTAGAATCTATATCCTACCCCGCCTAGGGTTAAAACCCGCTTGCTTATAGCTATAGTCGGCTTAAGCCGACTATAAAATCAAACCTTTTACAAAAGTTTGTTTTACGGTGCAAGTGGGGACATTTTATCTCCACCTAAATATTTTATTGACCTAAATAGGCTTCCAATACTTGGGAATTGGTTTGAATCTCGGCGGGGGTTCCCACTGCTAGGTTTTGACCTTCGGCTAGTACCCAAACGCGATCGCACAAGGACATAATTACATCCATGTTGTGTTCGATGATCAAAAAAGTCATGCCTTCAGAGTTCCATAACTTAATGCGATCGCATATTTGATTAATTAGCGTCGGATTTACCCCTGCTGCGGGTTCGTCTAAGAGGATTAACTTGGGATTTGTCATCAACGCCCGTGCCATCTCTAAGAGCTTGCGCTGTCCCCCGGATAGCGCTCCGGCGTATTCGTTTGCCATGTGCGCTAGCCCCACCGACTCCAACAACTTCATTGCTCGGTCTTTTGATTGTCTTTCTTCTGTAGTAACAAGTTTGCGTTGCAGCGAAACTTGCCAAAAGTTTTCTCCCGTCTGCTTTTGCGCCCCTAGTAACATATTTTCCATCACCGACAATCGGGAAAGAGTACGGGCAACTTGAAACGTTCGCACCATCCCCTGTTGAGCGATTTGATGGGTCTGCAAGTGTTGGATTTGTTCGCCATCAAAAACTACCGTACCGCGATCGGGACGAATAAAGTTAGAAAGTAAGTTGAAAAGAGTAGTTTTTCCCGCTCCATTGGGACCAATTAACCCGGTAATGCTACCTTTTTTTACTTCTATCTCTGCGTTGTTTACAGCTTTAATGCTGCCGAAGCTTTTAGCAATGCCTGTAGCTGAAAGTAAAGGTAAAATATGGGGGTTTTCTGGCAAACCGTCGCCCAAAGCAGAGTTAAACTCGTTATTTACCAAGGGTTAATTCCTCCTTTTTACCTAAAATACCTTGAGGTCGCCAAATCATCATTACCATTAACAAAAAGCCAATTACCATAATGCGGAATGCTGCTAAACGAGCTTCATCTAAGGGAACAATTCTAGGTAAAACATTTCTAGTTACTTCTTCGTAAGCAAAGAAAACGATCGCACCAAGTAACGTACCCACATTATTGCTAGCGCCGCCCAAAATTACGATAATCCAGGCATTGAAGGTAGTTTGCGGCTCAAAACTATTGGGGTAAATGGTTGTTAACTGCCATGCAAAGAAAGCTCCAGCAATACCTGCGATCGCACCTCCCAGCATAAAAGCCTGCAACTTGTACCAAAAGACATTTTTACCTAAAGCTCTAGGTACTTGCTCGTCTTCGCGGATAGATTTAAGAACTCGACCCCAAGGACTCCGCACCAATAATTCTAATAGCCAAAATACCATTGTTAGCACTACTAACACTGCTACCATTAGCCCAGATTTTTCGTACCTGCTGTAATCGGAAAGTGCTGTTAGCCCAGTAAGGTAAATTGTCATTACAAAAGCCACGGCTATAGTGCCTAAGACGACGCGCCAAGCCAAGGAATAGCGGGGATTTTTTTTTGTTTGCTGTCCTTTAATCCAGCCCCAGATTCGCCACAAACATAAACCAGCAACTACCGTCAATAATCCCATAGTTGCAAACTTAAATAAAGGATTGGGGACAATATTTGTCAATGGTAGCGGATAACTTTGCAGCCCTTGAACTCCATCAACTAAACCGTTAGGCGTGGGCAATTGTTGATTATTGACAAACAATCTAACCAACTCCGACACTCCAATAGTAACGATCGCTAAATAATCTTCTCGCAACCGTAACGTTGATAGCCCAATTAATAATCCTAATAATGCCGCTAATAAGCCACCAATTGGAGCCGCAAAAATAAGCGGTACGCCATACAAACTTAGCAAAACTGTAGTGTACGCCCCCACAGTCATAAAAGCCACGTGACCGAAATTAATTAGTCCCGTAAAACCCCACTGCAAATTTAGACCAAGGCTAAATAAGGCAAAAATCGCCGTCGATATGGTTAAAAAAACTAAATACCCTACCATTGCACCAAGCTTGAAAAGTATAGTCGTGCCTTACAAACAACAAATTTTTAGAAATGCTGTTGTTATGCTACGCAAGGCGATTAGATTGTACCGCAGTGAGAGGATTGGTTAGTAGTCTCTGCAACGCTTTTCAACAACTAGGCGAATAAGTTAATACTTTTCCTACCTTCCACCTAGTAACGCATCTTCCTCCGCTTCAATATAAACTTATGTGGTGTAAGAACATCAGAAGTTGAGAACTCCTATGGATGCTGCGGCACTTTGGCAACGCTATCAAAACTTGCTTTATTACAATGAGGGACTAGGATTTTATTTAGATGTCAGTCGGATGAGGTTTGATGATGCTTTTGTGGAAGCGTTGCAACCGAAGTTTGACCGAGCCTTTGCCGCAATGGCAGACTTGGAAAAAGGAGAAATTGCCAACCCTGACGAGAACCGGATGGTTGGTCACTACTGGCTGCGAAATCCTGATTTGGCTCCTGACCCAGAAATCAAGCAAAATATTATCCAAACCGTAGATAAGATTGAGGCTTTTGCTAACAATATTTTAAATGGCACTATCCACCCGCCCCAAGCGGCTCATTTTACCGATATTATTTCTATTGGTATTGGTGGCTCGGCTCTTGGTCCGCAATTTGTCGCCGAAGCTTTAGCGCCTGATTTTCCTCCTCTAGCAATTCATTTTATTGATAATACTGATCCCGCAGGTATAGATCGCATTCTCACGCGGCTACGAAATCGCCTAGCCAGTACCTTGGTGCTAGTAATTTCCAAGTCTGGGGGAACGCCCGAACCGCGTAACGGCATGATTGAAGTGAAAAAGTTCTACGCTGGTCACAACCTAGACTTTAGTAAATATGCGATCGCAATTACGAGCGTTGGTAGCAATCTAGATAATCTGGCAAAATCCGAAAATTGGCTGGCAACCTTCCCGATGTACGATTGGGTAGGCGGACGGACTTCCGAATTATCGGCGGTGGGGCTACTTCCGGCGGCGTTACAAGGCATCGATATCCGTGCCATGCTGACCGGAGCGAAGGAAATGGATATTCTTACTCGTGTCCCCGAAATTAAAACTAATCCCGCCGCCCTACTTGCTTTGGCTTGGTACTTTTCTGGAAACGGACGCGGCGAAAAAGATATGGTTGTGTTGCCCTACAAAGATAGCTTGCTGCTATTTAGTCGCTATTTGCAGCAGTTGGTAATGGAATCATTGGGTAAGCAAAAAGATTTAGACAATCAAATCGTCAATCAAGGCATTGCAGTTTACGGTAATAAAGGTTCCACCGACCAACACGCCTATGTTCAGCAGTTGCGTGAAGGCGTAGCTAACTTTTTTATGACCTTTGTTGAGGTTTTAGAAGATCGTTCAGGCACTTCCTCGGAAGTAGAACCTGGCGTAACTTCTGGCGACTATTTATCGGGCTTGCTGCAAGGCACGAGACTCGCACTATACGAAAATCAGCGCGACTCGATTACTGTAACTATTTCCCAACTAAATCCGCGCATGGTCGGCGCTTTAATCGCTTTGTACGAAAGGGCGGTAGGACTTTATGGCTTTTTGATTAATGTCAACGCCTATCATCAGCCAGGTGTAGAAGCGGGGAAAAAAGCGGCGGCGGCAGTTTTAGACTTGCAAAGAAAAATTTGTCAAGTCATAGAACAAGAAAAGACTCCCATCTCTTTAATTGAGCTTGCCCAAAAAGCTGGAGAAGTAGACCAAGTTGAAGTAATTTACAAAATTTTGCGTCATCTTCATACCAATAAACGCAATATTGTTTTGCACGGGAATTTGGGAGAACCAACCAGTTTACAAATATCTGCTCTTTGATACATTTTTTGCTGCTTTATCATAGATTGGTTAATTATTGTTGCTTAGGCAACATATTTTTAATTTTTACCGACTTAGATTGAAGTATCTTCAACAAGATCGGAGGCGGATATGAGTTCAGCTAGGAAGATTGAAATTCGTCCATTGACTTCTACAAAGGGGGGTATGACAAACTTTTATACCCCTCAAACTAGCGACCAAACTATTTTGGTACAAATTCCGCCCCATACTATTGAGGACTTGTTCGTCCATAAGGCGCAAACAGACCAGTTGTTGGTAGTAAAAGGTCGCTTTATCCTTGTGACTTTGATCAATCGGTGCTACGAGTACATAGCTTTGAGCGATCGCACCCCGGTAGTAGTAATTATCCCGCCGGGGGTACTGCACGGCGCAATTAACCTCGATCCCGAACCTTGCGTAGTTATAAATGCGGTACTGCGTCACGGAGAGCCGAATGGGCGCGATTATATCCCGCGATCGCGCCCCATACCTTACGACCTCGCCGCTGTTCGTGCCGCCTTAGCACAGTTAGAAGCACAAGACTTCGCCCCAGCCATAGTAGGGGCTTGCGTCCCCTAAAATAGAGTTTTTAATCCTAAACTTTCTCTAATCTGCTGGACGCTAACTGTTGCTGGCTGGTTGGCATCTACGGTAATACTGTTATTTGGTTCCTCTAAAGTCTCAAATTGACTTTTTAGGAGAGTTTGAGTCATGAAATGATTTTGACGCTGTTGCAGCCGCTTTTGGAGCAAATC
Organism: Aliterella sp. E5.1; assembly: GCF_057473825.1. Lineage (NCBI taxonomy): Bacteria > Bacillati > Cyanobacteriota > Cyanophyceae > Chroococcidiopsidales > Aliterellaceae > Aliterella > Aliterella sp. E5.1. The sequence continues at coordinate 4,215 of NZ_JBYCCV010000015.1, read as the reverse complement.
GAAAGAACTTTTGATGTACACCAATCTCATCCGTTCGGGATCTTGCCATAGTATTTGTCGATAAGACGACTTTAGAGCAGAACAGGCTAAGACAACGTTTTTGTCTTCTAGTAGCCATTGAGCGATCGCATTTTGCAATTGTTGCAGCCACGGCATTCTATCCGCATCATTTAAAGGAATACCGTGGCTCATTTTTTCAATATTAGCTACAGAGTGAAAAGTATCAGCATCGCTAAATTCCCAACCTAACGATGCTGCCAGCAACTTACCAATAGTAGACTTGCCCGAACCTGAAACTCCCATCACAACAACAATCATGGGCTTGCAAGTTGGAGATTATTATTAGATCGATTAGTTTCTTGGAGTAGTTGATGTTCCATTTGGTGATATGTTGGAGTTTGTGCCTCCATTAGGATTTCCATAAATTGAATTGGGGTTTATGTTTCCATTCGGATTGCTATAGATGGGATTGCTGCTAGAGCTTCCGTTGGAGTTACCATACACTGGGCTAGTGGTGGAACTGGTGTTATTAGAACCACCGCTAGGGCGACTGAAGTTGGGGTTAGAGTTAAAGTCTGAACTACTTCCAGAATTATTTAACCTACTACCAAGGCTATTAAAACTTCTGCTAGGGTTACTCGGATTACCAGGGCTACCAAAACTTCCACTAGGGTTAATTGAACCACCCCCAGGGCTGCTATTAGTGCCTCTTGGAGTAGTTGTATAGGTTCCAGTCCTACTATCAAAAGTTGGGCTACTCTCAACGCTGCTAGGAAGCGAGGGATCGCTAGGAGCATTAACGCTAGGACTTTCTTGTGGAATTGCTGGACTAACTTGAGTCGTAGCAGCGCTAGGAGGAGTAAAACCCTGAGTTGGGGCAGTAACTCTAGGTATAGTAGGACTTGCTGGCGCAAGATTTGGGCTAGGAATACTGGGGGTCGTCAATGCTCCTCTAGGTACTGTAGTGGTTAGATTAGGACTAGCAGGAATCGTAAGTATATTAGGACTAGGACTTGCAGAATTTAAGTTGTTATTTGCGGCACTGCCACTACCTACTCTTAAGTTGCTATCTGCGGCACTGCCACTACCTACTCTTGGGTTATTTTCAGGGCTAGTTTCTGCACCATTGTTATACTTCGGTGCGGTACTGCCTGATGAGCCAACAACACCTGGGGCAAGAGTTGTGTCTAAAGTAGCTGTCGGTTGAGGTAAAGGCGCTAAGGAAGCTGGTGGACTATAGGGATTGGTATTGGAAGGACGCTCTTCAGGCAAGTTGTTGACGGTAGTCCTGTTGGTTTGGCGTTGGGAGAGCGCAATTGTACTAATTACAGCACTAGCTCCAACAATCCCCGCCAAGGCAGCCATTTTTTGACGTGGGCTGAGGTTATTGATTGTGTAAGTTAAGTTTTGTAAACTCATATCTGCGTCTCTTTACATTACTGTTGGTTATAAACTAGGTCAGTTCGCGATCGCAAGCCACCTATCGGAGGGAAGACAAAAAATCAGCAGCTTGAGCGTGTATTTTCTTGCCTTTTGTCCTCTAAAATTTAGCTCAAAAACTCCCGTGGGTCGGTTACATAACCTGTGAGAGCGGAGGCGGCGGCAGTATAAGGGGAAGCTAAATAAATTTGGGCATTTTTTTCGCCCATGCGACCGGGGAAGTTGCGATTAGTTGTAGATACACAAACTTCGGCGCTATTCATGCGCCCAAAAGTATCTTTGGGACCGCCAAGACAAGCGGCACAGGAGGGAGCGGCAGGCTCGATACAACCAGACTGGATAAAAATTTCTGACAGAGTTTGTCCGTCATATTTGTGAGTAAATAAGTCTTCGTATACTTTCTGGGTAGCTGGGACTAAATAAGTTGGTACTTTGACTTTTTGACCTTTAAGAATACGCGCTGCATTGATAAAGTCTGTTGTTTTGCCGCCCGTACAAGAACCAATGTAAACTCGGTCGATTTTGACATCAGAGCATTCACGCGCCTTAGCTTTATTGTCGGGAGAGTGAGGTTTGGCAACTACAGGCTCTAACTGAGAAACATCGTAAGTATGGCTGCTATAAAATTTAGCATCGGGATCGGTATAAAATGACTCAAAAGGTCTATCTGTACGCGATCGCAAATAATCAAAGGTAGTTTCATCGGCGGCGATTGTCCCGTTTTTTCCCCCTGCCTCTATTGCCATATTACACAGCGTCATGCGTTCTTCCATAGTTAGATTCTGCACAGTTTCCCCAGCAAATTCCAAAGTTCTGTAAGTTGCCCCAGCAACGCCAATATCGCCAATAATTTGTAGGATTAGGTCTTTTGCCAACAAGTAATCAGGTAAAGTTCCGTTTAATACAAATTGCATAGTTGCGGGAACTTTGATTAAAAGTTTGCCTGTACCCATAATAAACCCGGCATCGGTATTCCCAATTCCGGTAGCAAATTGACCGAAAGCTCCAGCATTGCAAGTATGAGAATCAGTACCAAATAAAACTTCCCCAGGGCGAGTATGACCTTCTTGAGCTAAAGCTATGTGACAAACACCTTTATAGTCTGGGTTAGCTTTGAAGTCAGCGCGATCGGTAATATCGTAAAAATATTTTATGCTTTGTTCGCGGGCAAAGTCTCGCAATATATCAACGTTGCGATTAGCACGTTCGTCGGCGGTAAAAATATAATGATCGGGGATCAAGACTATTTTTTCGCTGTCCCAGACTTTGGCATCTGCCCCAAATTCGCGTTTAAACACCCCAATAGTACCAGGACCGCAAACATCATGAGTCATTAATAAGTCAACATTCACCCAAATATTTTGTCCCGGCTCTACTACCGCTTGGTTAGAGGCTTTAGCTAAAATCTTTTCTGTTAAGGTCATTCCCATAATAATCTGTGTTCCTCTTGGTAGAATCTAGATTTTTTAGTTTTCGGCTGTAGCTTTATACAACGCAGTTAAATACTGGCAGAAACCGCAATATGTTATTCTATCAACTTATTTTAGGTTACTGAGCAACGGACGATGTTGCTAAAGCTATAGTTACTTGAGTTTTGAATTGCCCATACCAGTGTTCCCTAATGTGCAATTATCAAAATTTTTTTGTTACTTTTTATACTTGAGTTATCTATTTTTTACAATTTAATATCGACAATCTTAATGTTTCAAGCGCAGTTGTGAGTATAAATTAAAGCAAGAAGTAGCTAATTAGTTTGCTGCAAGGGATTTTGCTCCGTTGGCATTGAACCAATTTCTTCCAAGCTGCGAGTTTTATGCGGAAGTATTATTTGTAAGTTTATTAGATTTGATAAAGTTGTCTTTATATTTCTAGTCAGAATTTTCACACTAACTTCAGTGTTTTCTACATATATAAAAACTCATTGTATAAGCTACATTGTATTTATGGCTATATACAATTTTATTTTTAATATCAAATCGTAATTAAATCTTAAATACTTAAAATACCTAAAAGCAGTTTTAACTTTAATTGATGACAAGAAACAAAGTCTATGAAGCAGGTAAGTCCAAAACTGTTATTAATATTTTTAAAAAATATTTTTAAGAAAAACTACATATCAAAACCACAGGTAACTACCTTGCTTCTGATTTCTGTAACTTTAGCAAGCTTGTTAGGAATAGTTTATTCGATTGTTTCATCTTTACTATTAACCAATATCAAACTTGCCGAAGAAAAGAATACTTACCAAAGTGTTCAAGAAGTTTTGCAAGAATATACTAAAGTTGCGGACGATCTTTATTACGTAAATATTGGATGGTCTGAGTGGGACACCACTTACAATTTTATCCAAGCTCCCCAAGGAGCTTATACTAATGAAGCTTTAACTGAAGAATTATTCCCGAATAGGAGATTTGATTTAGCTGTCGCCTTTAATAAAAGTGGGAAAAATATCTTTGCCAAAGAATGGGACAACACATCTAAGAAAACATTACCAATTCCTACCCTATTAGAAAAACAAATTTATCCAGAAAACATCCTCGTACAGTATCCAAATACTGGCAAAGGTGTATCAGGAATTATAAATTTACCTAAAGGGATAATGCTGATTAGTTCATTGCCACTAGTGAAGTACCCCAACCTCGCAAAGCAGGTTGGGGCTTCCAACCAAGCTCAATTCAGGGACGGTTTTATTCGTCCTCGGAGCTTCCCACTTCATCAGCCGATGCCTTCATCATCTAGTGACGATGTTGGACTTACTCAGCCTCCATAGGCAGT
>NZ_JBYCCV010000014.1:0-72547 GCF_057473825.1 Aliterella sp. E5.1 | reverse complement strand
CTGCACTTCTTCGCTCCGGGTCAGCGTCCGACCTTCACCCCATTTATTGCCTCGCTGCTGCTGATGCAGGGCGGCTTCTCCCAATTTTTGATACTCTCGCCACCATGCCCAAACCGTCGTGCGATGTACGCCAAGATACGTGGCAATCTCGCCTGGGCGCTTGCCTATCTCTCGTAGTCGAATCCCTTGTTGGCGCAGGTAGTCTTGAGTAGTGGGATGGAGTAATCGAGCATCAGGTTTATTCATATTCTGATTCTATCTATTCTGCCTCTCATTCTGTAGGCTCTTCGATTGCCGGGTTAATATTTGGACGTTGGCAAACTCGGATATTTCTTCTAGCAACAATTGGACTAATCGTTAGCTTACCTTTTGCCTTTGGCTTGATTGGTCCTGCGGCTGGAGATTATAGTTTTCACCCGATCTTCTTTTGGGTAATTTTTTGGGTAGGCGTTTTAGGCTTGCTGTGGGACATACTGTATAACTATTTGCAGCAGTATCTGTGGGATCACGATTAGCCCGGTGTGTTTCAATTTTTTGCTTGTATTGCCGAAGGCATTGTTTTAGGATTGCTACTTAAGTTTGTAGGCTTACCTTTTATAGATCGCAACGATTTTGACTTGGGATGGTTTATCGTCCACTATACGGCAGTGTCTATAGTAGACTACTTCTTATCTTGGGCAGTAATGCGAATTTTATTCCCCCGGTGGCGCTTTAGAGGCGGCAAATGGGTTTAAAAATAAAGGACTTTTTGCTAAAAGTTTGTTAGTTAAAGCCTGCTTGCTTATAGCTAAAACCGACTATCGGTTTAATTGGGCAAGTGGGTTTAATTGATTTTTCAATAAATCTATTAGATATCTTGAGCTTTTGTAGGAAGTCTAAGCTAGTTAATACTTTTTTAAAGACGCACCATAGCGCGTCTTTTCTCGATCGTTAGTTAAGCATTCACCCGCTTATATGTTAAGAAACCTTAACTATATTAAAGTTTTTAGACTTTTATGTGTAGAGTTGCAAGCAAACTGATAAATTTAATACCATCAATAAATTTAACTAAAAGCCATCATGAAACCTACACAAAAATCAACTAACTTAGGCTCCACAATAGCTATGGGTGTTGCTGTAGCTTTAACAAGTGTCAGTATTATCACTATCATGGCTGCTTTTTAGGACTGAAACAGTCTAATATTTTTAATATTGCTTTACAATACCTTTTCATTTATGAGAAGGTATATTTTTTTGTGGCTCTCCAAGCCTGTTTAAAGGCGCTGAAGTAAATTGCGTCCGTGAGTATCTGTACCGCAAGTATTAAGCAAGTCATGAATGACAGCTAGATTTTTTACTTGTTGCGTCTCCGTTGGGCTAGGCTGCCAAGGATTGGGGTTGTTGTAAGCGTAGTAGGTTTCTACCCCATCAATACCTAACTGCGCCACTGCCGGGATCAATTCAAAGTGAGACTTTTTGTAACGTGCTGGGTGAGCGAGGACTGCAAGCCCTCCGGCCCCGTGGATAGAAGCAATTACATTCGCTGCTTGATAACTATCGCCTTTAGCCGCGCTTCTTTGCAAATAAGGCTGCAAGCTAGAGTGAGACGGTTCAAAGCCGTAGCCAAGAATGTGAACTTCAATATCGAGAATACGGGCATTAATTTCTACCCCACTCCAAAGCTGCGGCGCGGGTTTTTCAGTTTGGGGGTGACTCCATTTCCAGTCTTCTAAATAACGTTGCGCCGTTTTGTATCCTAAAATAGTATGGTGATCGGTAATCGCTAACCCTTGCAAGCCAATAGAAATAGCTCGATCGATCAATTCTTCTGGCTGAAATTTGCCATCGGAATAAACTGTGTGCATATGAAAGTTGAAATGATACGGACAACTTTCAGCATCGATAGTTGTAAAAACTTGCTGCAAACGTTGAATTGAAGTAGAAGTTCGGGCAAAATTGACCGCCATAACCGCCTCTGAAGGAATAAATACCTCCCTCTACTAGCTCTAACACTCTGCTTTCTAGCAAAAATTGGCGGGGTAATTCTCCGCCGTCCAACAATTGCGTTGCAAGCCTTTTTGGTAAAGGCTAAGTACAAATAACTAGGTCATCTGAAAACGCGATCGCAAGTATTAGGGTAAGGGTTTATATATGTTAATAACTATAACTATTTTAAAAGGTCTAGTAAGCAACTTCTGTGGATAGATGCGAAAATTATCAACCTCAATACGCTTTTTTCGGTATAGGCAGGAGTTTTTAGCTAAAAAAATATGAAAATTTTAGTATTAAATGCTGGCTCTAGCAGTCAAAAAAGCTGTTTGTACCAAATAGGCGATGATTTACCAGCTTTGCCATTAGAACCATTATGGGAAGCAAAAATTGATTGGACTTACTCTGAAGGAATAGCAGAACTCAAAGTTAAAAGTAATCGTGGTGAATTACAAAAAGAATTACCAAGTAGCGATCGCATGGCTGTAATGTCTTGTCTGCTCGATACTTTATCTAAAGGCGATACGCAAGTAATTAATAATTTATCAGAAATTAATATAGTCGGTCATCGGGTAGTACATGGTGGAGAAAATTACCGCACAGCTACGATAATTACAAAAGAGGTGAAAGAGGCGATCGCAAATCTTGCTAGTTTTGCTCCTGCTCACAACCCGGTTAATCTTGAAGGCATTACCACCATTGAGCAAATATTACCAAGCGTGCCGCAAGTAGCGGTATTCGATACAGCTTTTCATAGTCAATTGCCAACAAAGGCGGCGGTTTATCCGATTCCTTACTCATTTTTCGAGCAAGGTATTCGCCGCTATGGTTTTCACGGAATCAATCACGAATACTGCGCTCACCGTACCGCTCAATTATTGAATAAAGATATCGAGTCTTTGCGCCTAATTACTTGTCATTTGGGTAATGGCTGCTCTATAGCAGCGATCGCGAGTGGGATAAGTATTGACACTACAATGGGTTTTACTCCTTTAGATGGGCTAATGATGGGTAGCCGATCCGGGAGTATCGATCCAGGGATTTTAATTCATCTACTACGACAGGGTTATGACGCAGATAAGCTCGACGAAATGCTAAATATTGCTTCGGGATTAAAAGGTATTTCTGGTTTATCTAACGATATGCGCCAAATTGTTGCAGCTAAAGAAGACAATTCTCGCGCTCAATTAGCCTTTGATATGTACGTGAAGTCGCTTTGTCAGCATATAGGTGCTATGTTAGTTACCCTGGGCGGCGCTGATGCGATTATTTTTACAGGCGGTGTGGGCGAACATCAGCCACCAATACGAGCCGCCGCTTGCGAAACTTTGGCATTTATGGGCGTAAAAATTGACTTTGATAAAAATGCTAATTCGCCTGTCGATGTTGATATTGCTACCGATGATTCCAGTGCGAGGGTTTTAGTTATTCAAGCCCAAGAAGATTGGGCGATCGCAACTCAATGCTGGAAACTAGCCAACAGGTAATAACTTACGATTATTACTAAATCCCAAAGTTCGAGGTGGCGATTTATGAGCGAACTACAAACGAAATTAGCAACAGATACTTGGATTGACTGCCCTTGGAATGATTTTATCCAGCTTATCCAAGCGCCAGAGTATGAAAAGGCTAAATGCTATTACTACAACGGACAGTTAAGGATTGAAATGCCGCCTGTTGGAGCTAACCATTCCCGCGATAACGGAATTATTGTAACTTTAGTCAATCAGTTTGCGATCGCCAAAGGCATACCATCAAATTTGCTGATTAATTGTAGCTACCAAAAACCAGGGGAAAAAGAAATTCAACCAGATATCTCTTATTACTTGGGGGAACGAGCAAATTTAGCTCCTACAGGAAGTTCGGTAGCCAATCTCAATAATGTTGCCATCCCCGATTTAGCAGTGGAAATTGCCAACAGTTCTTTAGCTGACGATTTAGGACAAAAACGGCTAATTTATGAAGATTTAGCGGTTGTTGAATATTGGGTAGTCGATGTCAAAAAAGCGCGAATTACTGCCTTTAAAATTGTTCCTAATGGTGGTAGTCAAAGAATTAGCGAGTCAGTGGTATTGCCAGGGTTGGCGATCGCATTACTAGAAGAAGGTTTACAGCGATCTCGTCAAACTGACCAGATCTCTGTTGCTGCTTGGTTTTTAAGCTCTATTTGAGCCGGATAAAAAAATAGTTGCTAGGCTATCTACTAATGTTTTAGAAATTTACTCATGCTCTGTACTCAAGAGTTATTAAAGCTAGAGTTGTTTCAAGTATTGTCCCCAGAACGGCTAGAGTGGGTATGCGATCGCGCCCAATCCGTCGAACTGAACAAGGGAGAAGTATTAGTCCGCGAAGGCGAACCATCCCTGGGCTTTTTTATTCTGACTGAGGGACGCATTGGAGTAACTCGCCAGAGTGACGGCATGGAAATGCCCATCGGACAACAGGTCGCACCAGCATTTTTTGGCGAATTGCAAAGCTTAACAGGCGAAACAGTCCCCGTTACGCTGCGAAGTCTTAGCCACTGTCAGCTACATCGACTCACGGGTGAAGATTTTTTGAGCTTATTGCATGAGAGTCGCGCCTTTGAAAAAATTATCTTTCAAACTGTAACAGTGCGATCGCGCGGTTTAGAGTCTTTTATTCGCAGTCGAGAAAAAATGGCAGCCCTAGGAACCTTGGCGGCGGGGCTTGCCCACGAACTAAATAACCCCGCCGCCGCCCTTGTCCGCGCCCTCAAAGACGTGACTCCTGCCTTAATTGAACTGCAACGGATGAATTTAGTTACTGGGCGATCGCAACTTACAGAAATGGAGGTGCAACAATGGACTAAAGAACGCGATCGCGGTTATGAGACGATAGTTAATAGATCTATCGATCCTGTAACATTAGGCGATCGCGAAGATGAACTTTTAACTTGGCTTGAAGACTACGGAATTGAAGACGCTTGGAACTTAGCAACCCCTTTAGCAGAGGCGGGAGTTGAAATTAAAACTTTAGACCAATTAACCGCTCCCTGGCGTAACGATCCCACCGAACTACAAGACATGGGCGTGCGCTGGTTAGGGCTATCTTTTGAAGTCATGTCAACTATTAAAGGCGGCTTACGCAGCGCCGAACGAATTTCTGAGCTCGTGCAGTCGATGAAATCTTACTCCCATCTTGACCAAGGAGCGCAACAACTTGTAGATATACATCAAGGAATTGAAGATACAATTCGGCTGTTTTCTTGCAAGCTCAAACAAGGCATTACGGTTAAACGATCGTATGATGACACAATTCCCAAAATTTTGGCGTATGGCAGCGAACTCAATCAAGTATGGACAAATTTAATTGATAATGCTGTTGACGCTATGGACAACAAAGGTATTCTTGAACTTGCAACTAAAAACAAGGGCGACTTCTTAATTGTGACGATTACTGATTCCGGTGTTGGTATTCCCGAAGATGTGCGATCGCGAATTTTTGAGCCATTTTTCACGACAAAACCTGTAGGCAAAGGTACGGGACTAGGATTAGAGATGGTGCGGCGCATTGTAGAAAATCGACACAAAGGAGCTATTACTATAGACTCTAAACCTGGTAGAACTAGCTTTAGCGTGTGCTTGCCTCTGCCCGAATAAATTTAGATTGACACTGTTGCCTAAATTTATTATTATCAAGTTAACGTTAACGTCAATGTTGTTGACTACTTAAAGTGACTGACAAAATGCGGATTGGAGAACTAGCTAAGAAAGCTGGGGTAACTCCAAGAACAATTCGCTATTACGAAAACTTAGGGCTATTAAGTCCAAACGAGCGGGAAGGTAAGGGCTTTCGGTATTACACCCAAACTGAGCTTGCCAAACTGCAAAAAATCGATTGCCTCAAGTCACTGGGGTTAACTCTGGACGAAATTACTGCCGTTATAGACTTGTATTTTGAAGATTCAACAGGTATGAGAGGTAAACAGAAAGTGTTAGAAATTTTGCAAGTTCATCTCCAAGAAACAGATGAAAAGATTGCCTCTTTAGGACAATTTCGCTCAGAGTTAGAGGCAAATATTACTAGAATTCAACAGCAAATTCAAGAACTTAGTAGCTAGTAATTTTTTTAGCTTCAAATTGACGTTAGCGTTAAAGTTAATAAAAGGTAAAGCACTCATGAAGACATTTGAGATTCAAAATAGCTTTGGCACTAATTCTATAAACCTAATAGAATGCCCCGCTCCGAGTCTGAGATACGGACAGATGCTCATTAAATTGCGGGCTTTCCTTGAACATTCTCTGGAGAGTAGGTTTGAGAGTCACCATAGGGCGGCTGAGGTGAAACTAAATTACCTTTGTTGCTTGCCTCTAAAAGTTTTTGATCTAGCTCAGTAATCCTGCGATCTTGTTCGGCAACTGTTCGTTTGAGGCTGGCAATCTTGGTCATGCGATAAATCATCCGAGGTAAGGACAGCAAAAAAGCCATAGATACGCCCAGAGAAAACGTCAGCAACACCACCAGCGCCATCGAAGCTTGATAGTTCCAGCTCAGAAGGTAAATGGTAACTGGCATAGCGTTTTGGCTGGCAAATACAACTGCCGAGATCGCAATCAGCAATGCCAAAATCGTAAATATCTTCATTTTTTCAACTTAGGAAACAGGAAAATTAATCAACCTCTACCATCGAGAATCGAGAGAGGTTGTTTTTAGAAGTAACCGTCTGCTCTATATACGAAACTCTGCGTACTTCTCATCGTATCTCAAGGACTACCAGCCCTCAAAATCATTTACTTATCTTAACTTGCACCAATGCCTTTTGGTAACGATAAAACTCTGGATCGATGCCCGGACATTTTTCGATAGTTTCTAGATGTCGCAGCACCCGTTGGAGGACAGGAATAGAGCGAGCATTTTGCACAAAATTAGACCAATATGCGATCCCGTGTTTCCTCTAGAGTCTGCTAAGTCCGCTTTAAAGTACATGGAAAGCGGCGCACACTTCGGCAAAATTTGTATTCATTTTGAATAGGAGTAAACCAATGCAACAACGCAAACTAGGCAACCAAGGACTAACCGTATCCGAACTAGGACTAGGATGTATGGGGATGTCCGAGTTTTATGGTACGGGAGACGAAACCGAATCCATCGCCACCATTCACCGCGCCTTGGAACTGGGAGTAAACTTCCTTGATACCGCCGATATGTACGGGCGGGGTGCAAACGAGCAACTTGTAGGCAAAGCGATTTCTCACCATCGAGAGCAAGTAATACTCGCAACAAAATTCGGCATTCAACGGGGCGAAGACAACAGTTTTCGGGGAGTTAGTGGCTCTCCTGAGTACGTCCGCACAGCTTGCGACGCATCCTTAAAGCGTTTAAACATTGATTACATCGACTTGTACTATCAGCACCGAGTAGATCCTACTGTACCGATTGAAGAAACCGTAGGCGCAATGGCGGAACTTGTAAAGCAAGGAAAAGTACGTTACATCGGACTATCGGAAGCCAGCGCCGCCACAATTCGTCGGGCTGCAAGCGTACATCCCATAAGTGCGTTGCAATCAGAGTATTCGTTGTGGAGTAGAGATATAGAAGACGAAATTATCCCAACAATTCAAGAATTGGGAATTGGGTTAGTAGCGTATAGCCCATTAGGGAGAGGATTTCTTTCAGGAACAGTTACAAATTTAGAAGATTTAGCCCCCGACGACTACCGGAGAAATTCACCCAGATTTCAAGGAGAAAACTTCAACAAAAACCTGCAATTAGTAGTGAAAGTCAAAGAAATAGCAACAGAAAAAGGCGTAACCCCAGGACAACTAGCATTAGCGTGGTTGCTGGCAAAAAGTAACGATATTGTCCCGATTCCCGGAACCAAACGCCGCACCTATTTAGAAGAAAACATAGCCGCCACAGACATCAAACTTACCCCCACCGAACTACAACGCCTAGAAGAAGTAGCACCAAAAAACAGTTTTGTGGGCGATCGCTACTCAGACATGAGCGCTGTAAATCGCTAAACCGCCTAGATTTGAAACCCCAGGCGGTTTAGCTGAAGTCGGCTCAAGCCGACTAAAGAATAAAATTTTGCAAAAGGTTTGTATGTAACTAGACTGACACAAAACTAGCGTACCTACCGAAAAAAGAGGTCTACTGCACAGAAGCCCCCCGTACCTCAAGATAAAACACTTTTGCAGGGGTTTTGGGGGGCAGACCCCCCATATCCGGTTTTTCTTAAAGATAAGCCCCCTAAAACCACACCAAAGATCCCTTAAACCAAAAAGAACAATGACACACCTATTCGACTCCTACAAACTCAAAGACATCACCCTCCGCAACCGCATCGGCGTATCCCCAATGTGCCAATACAGTTCCATCGACGGCGTAGCCACAGACTGGCACTTAGTAAACCTAGGTTCTCGCGCCGTAGGCGGAGCAGGACTTGTCATCGCCGAAGCCACCGCCGTAGAAGCAAGAGGGCGAATATCCCCCAGAGATGCCGGGATTTGGGCAGACAAACACATAGAGCCACTGTACCGCATCAACAAATTTGTCAAAGAGCATGGAGCCGTACCAGCAATTCAAATTGCTCACGCCGGGAGAAAAGCCAGCACCGCCCGCCCCTGGGAAGGCAGCCAATCCCTCAAAGATGAAGAAGGCGGCTGGGAAACCATAGCCCCCAGTGCGATCGCCTTTGGCGACGAAATTTGGCGCGCCCCCCAAGAAATGACCCGCGAAGACATCCTAGACGTACAAAATGCCTTTCGTGCTGCCACCATCCGCAGCCTAGAAGCAGGTTACGAATGGTTAGAACTGCATTTTGCCCACGGCTACCTAGGACACAGCTTCTACTCCCCCCTATCAAACAAACGCACCGACGAATACGGCGGTAGCTTTGAAAACAGAATCCGGTTTATTCTTGAAACCACCCGCGCCGCCAGAGAAGTTTGGCCCGAAAGACTACCATTTACCGCGCGATTATCCTGTTCCGATTGGGTAGAAGGGGGCTGGACAATAGAAGATTCGGTAGAACTATCCAAAAAGCTAAAAGCCGAAGGCGTAGACCTAATTGATTGCAGTTCTGGCTTCAACTCTCCCGACTACAAAAACTATCCTTTTGCTCCCGATTGGCAAGTACCTTTTGCCGAAAAAATCCGCACCGAAGTCCAAATAGCAACCGCTGCCGTAGGTTCTATCACCGAAGCCACCCAAGCTGAGCAAATTATTCACAGCGATCGCTCAGATATTGTACTTTTAGCTAGAGAAATGCTGCGCGATCCTTATTGGTCTTATCATGCAGCGCTACAACTGCAACCCAAAGAAGCAGCTAAAGCTTTATTACCTGTTCAATACGGAGGACGTGTCTAGAGCAATTTTTGGAGCAATATAAACCTGTTGATATTTGTATTGCTCCCAATCTCCTTCCTAGGAATTCTATCTTGAGAAATATCTTGGTATAAGGATGTTGAATTGCTAATTATCTGTAAAGATCGTAGGGTGTGACACAAGTTGAATTGTCTATTTCTATCTTTTTTAAAATTTTCCTCCTCACACCCACGAACTAAACTAATATGAACTCAAACTCCTTAAAAGTCTTTGACAGTCTGCCAATAACTCTAGAACCAATACCAAAAGATAATATAGACACTCAACCTACTACTGACCTCCTACCAAATACACCGCCACAAGCTAATAGTGATGCGACTTACCCAGGACAGCGTTGCATTCTATTACCTAGCCAGAAAATAGAAGCTCTCAGACAAACTTTTGAAAGACACCAGCACCAAAGACAGTTAGTAATTCTCCAAGATTTTCCCGATCCTGACGCGCTATCGTGCGCCTGGGCGTACCAACTGATCGCCGAGCAGTACGATATCCAGTGCGATATAGTCTATGCGGGTACTTTGAGTCATCAAGAAAATATTGCCTTAGTTAAACTTACGGGTCTACCCGCCCAAAGGTGGACGCTGCAAAATGCCAAAACCAAAGACTTATCAGTTTATGGTGGTTGCGCGCTAATTGATAACCAGGGAACAACCAGCCAACTAATGCCGTTGGTGCAAGAAGCCCAAATTCCCCTAGTAGTATTAGTAGATCACCATAGTTTGCAAGGCGAACTCAAAGCCGAGTTTTGCGACTTGCGCCCCTCGGTAAGAGCTACAGCCACAATTTTCACTCAGTATTTGCAGGCTGGCTTGCTGGCTTTAGATAGTAGTATCAACAATCATGTCAAGTGCGCTACGGCTTTGATGCACGGGTTGCGGTCGGATACTAATAGATTGATGCAAGCCCAAGAGGAAGATTTTTTAGCCGCAGGTTATTTAAGTCGGTTTTACGACTCTCAGTTGCTCAACGCCGTACTCCAAGCAAATCGTTCTAAACGAGTAATGGATGTAATTGAGCGCAGTCTCAAAAATCGCATCGTCCAGAATAACTTTTCTATTGCTGGCGTTGGTTATTTGCGCTACGATGACCGCGATGCGATTCCCCAAGCGGCAGACTTTTTGGTTACTGAAGAAAACGTCCACACGGCGGTAGTTTTTGGCATTGTTCACGATGAAGATGAGGAGTTAGAAGTTGTAATTGGTTCCCTGCGAACTACTAAGCTGACTCTCGATCCCGATGAATTTATTAAGGAAGCTTTTGGGCAAGATAGTCAAGGGCGCTTTTTTGGTGGTGGACGTACTGGAGCGGGTGGATTTGAGATTCCGATGGGCTTTTTGTCAGGCTTTAATGAAAATTCTGCCTACGCTCGCATGAAATGGGAAGTGTTTGACGCTCAAATTAAGCAAAAATTGTTGCGATTAGTGAGTCCCAGAGATAACCCCATTGAAACTGAGTAAAATTGATGCCTAAAAGATGGAACTGTATTTAATTCGTCACGGTATAGCCCAAGAAAGAGACTCCGCACTTAAAGATGAAGATCGATCCCTAACAAAAATCGGAGAAGATAAAACAAAGGAAGTAGCTAAACGCTTGTATAACTTGGGCTTGCGCTTTGATGGGATCTTTACAAGCCCCCTCGTGCGATCGCATCAAACTGCGGAAATTTTTAGTTGTTTGCAACCCACTGGCAAATTGCAAGTATCTACCGATCTTGCTCCCAATGGAAATATTCACTCTTGGCTAAATTGGCTAGACCAACAGCAATATTCACCTAACAGCAAATTAGCCCTAATTGGTCATCAACCAGATTTAGGAGCATGGGCATCAATGCTCGTTTGGGGTGAGGCTAACGATGGGTTAATTTTGAAAAAAGCTGGAATTATTGGTTTAACATTACCAATTACGCGATCGCCTATCGGTCAAAGTCAAATGTTTTTACTGACACCACCTAAATTTTTGCTCTTTTAAATAGCTTAATCGCAAAAATAAGGGCTTAAGCTCTGCTCTTAAACCCTTCGTTATCAGCAATTCTATTCGTTGTAAGCCAACATTAGCTATTAGCCTAGGCAGGTAGTCTAGTTAGCTGCATCCGGTGACGGCGTAGTAATTGGCGTTACCGTACCCGCTTGACTTGGAGCTTGGATGCGCTGTTGTTGCTTTTTTCTAAACTCTGCTGCCGCATCATTGAGATCTTCATTTTTATCGGCATTAAACTCCTCATTACTGCGAGAATTGCCGAGTTGAGCGCGATGAATTAAATCAAATATACTTCCGGTCGGATCGTCATTTCTAGACGAAAAAGGATCGCCCTGTTGGGGTTGGAAGTCTTGTAAAGGATTGACTTGTGTAGAAGGATTGATTTGGGTAGATTGCGCCTTGGCTAATTGGGGAATTAGCAAGGAAAAAAGGCTCGCTGAGGCTATAATGCCGAAAATGAACTTAGGTGTAATTTTCATCGGTTTTTGGGTATGGTTAAATGAGTTTTTTTAAGAAAGCGACTTCTTTAATAATGGTTGAATGCTAATTAACGCTACAAAACTAAAGCCTAACAAAACTAGCATCGCCCCGCCAAAGCTAACGGCTCCCCAGGGAGCTTGCATTACGATACTACTAATAGACCAATTGCTATTTAAATACAAGTAACGAATCGGCTCAATAGCATAGCTGAGGGGGTTTAAACTTGCGACTACTTGCAACCATTGGGGCATAAACGACAAGGGCGCTAAGGCGGTACTTGCAAATAATAACGGCAAGTTGGTGACAAAGATAACGGCAATTAATTCAATGTGTCCAGGCAAAGCAAAAGCTAAACCCAGACTAATAGCAGTTACGCCTAAAGCTAGTAAAAAAACAATAAACGCGATCGCACCTAACCCGGCTATATTTGGCAAGCCCGCCCCTAATAAGGCTGCTGCACCGACAATTACCGCCGCTTGCAATAAGCTTTGACTGACAATAAATAAAGCCGAAGCGAGAACAATTGAGTATCTAGAAGCTAGAGGTGCAACCAATAGGCGGTTCAAAAAACCAAATTCGCGATCAAACATTACTGGTAAACCTGCATTTAACGCCCCCGCAAAGGCTGTAAACACAATTACCCCCGCACCGAGAAATTGTCCGTAACTGTGACTGTTGCCAAATAACCCCGATGGCGCATTTTGAAATAACGCCCCAAATAAAACTAGCCACATTACAGGCTGAATAATCCCGGCAACTAAAGTTGATGGGCGGCGCTGCAATTGAATAAACAAGCGGCGAGTTAAAGCTAAAGTTTCTTGAACTAAATCGGCAAAACCATTAGACTTTGCGGTATCTAATTGAGGAAATGCCCCTGGTTTCGCAATTGCTTGGGGTTTGGGAGGTGTAATCGTACTACTCATTTATATTTGTCTCTCTACACTAAAAAACTTTTATTATCTACTTCATATTTTGCTTGCGCTCTGCCTTTACATCCCGACTACCAACGGCGGCAAGCTCTGCATCCATCAATGTGCGCCCCGTAGCCGCCAAGTAGACATCATCTAAACTAGGGCGCGATTGGGCAATGCCAAAAGTAGGTAAACCCGCCTCATTAAGCGATTTTTGAATGCTACTTAGTGCGTCGGCTTGGGGAGTAACTACTAGGTTTAAAGAATTACCTTGAGCGCTATTAATGATTACTTCTTGCACAAAAGGCAAAGCTTGCAATAAATCCTTAGCTTTTTCGGCTTCTCGATCTGGGGAAAATTCCCGGATGCGGAGAGTAATGCGATCGCCTCCTAGTTTATCTTTTAACTCTGTTGGCGTTCCTGCCGCAATTACCATCCCGCGATCGATAATCGCTACTTTGTCAGCTAAAGCGTCAATTTCTTCTAAATAGTGACTGGTAATTAATACTGTAGTTCCGGCGGCTCTAAGTTGACGCAAGAAATCCCACACTACAAAACGGCTTTCAATATCTAACCCTACAGTGGGTTCATCTAACACTAAAACATCTGGGGCGTGGAGCAATCCGGCGGCTAAATCTAGGCGCTTTTTCAAACCACCCGAATAAGTACCAGTGCGTTTATCCGCCCATTCTGCTAAACCTAATAAGCCAATTACATCATTAATTCGCTGCTTGGCGGCATTATTGGGCAAATGATAGAGCGATGCTTGCAATTGCAAGAGTTCGCGCCCTGTCAGTACCTTATCTAAAGCTACTTCTTGCGCCACGTAACCTAATTTTTGTCTAGCAATTCTCGGATTATCGACAACGGAAATACCTGATACTTCAACTTTCCCTGCGTCTGGAGTAGATAACGTACAGAGTACGCGCAAAGTTGTCGTTTTTCCCGCTCCATTTGGTCCTAAAAGCCCAAATATTTCCCCTGGCTCAATTTGCAACGAAACATCTTTTACTGCTTCTACTGAGCCGTAGCGTTTTTGTAAGTTTTCAATTTTTACGGCGGGAGCCATCAGCCTTTCTCCCTAAATATACATTTCACGGGCAATTTCTATTTTAGTAGGCAAAGAGATTAGAGATGCGACTTCTCATGATGAATTTAGATTTAGTATTAATTCTAGTTGCGATTATGTACGCTTAATTTGAAGTGAAAAGAACTAATTTTCATGCCTTTCCTAAAATAAAAGCGATGTGCTTCGCTTCTTTGCACCCCACTGTCAAGTTGGAATGAAACGCAGTTAAGTGACTTAGCGTGTTCTAATAACCAATCAAATAAAGCACCTCCATAACCTTTAGAACGCTCTGATGCCTCAGTAATCAAATCATCTACATAAAGCAGTCGTCCATCGACTAAGTTTTCTACTAATCTAAATCCAGCAACAGCTTTGATAGCACCGCTTTCTTCTAAATAAGCTAGAGAGTAACCACTCTACTGTTGGTGCTTTACTTTATCAATAAACTCTGATTGAATTAGCTGCGGTCGAAGCTGAAATATTATCGGGAAACATCGCTCTAAATCACTATCTGAATTAGCAAAATTGATGTTCATAAATATTTTGACTTTTAGCGCGACGAATCATTTTTGCTTCTCAAGATTTTATATTTACTCTTTCTGTAAAGCGATCGCACTTTTCCAACCAAAAAAGCGCGATCGCATCCCCAACCTAACTTACAAGAGATTGCAAGCCTGTTCCTATAGCATTCACCAGGTAATGAGTAATAGGTAAAGAGTCCACAATCATTGCCGCGCACAGAGCCATCATGTAAATAATGGAGTAAAAAAATAGACTTCTAGCTAATTCTTTACTATCAGGATCGAGCCGCAATGCCCAGGTTTTTTTGATAAAAATAGTTGCCAAAAACGCAGCTAAAGCACCGTAAACTACCCCAGAAACATTTAAGGGATAGATGAGCAAAAAGGTAGAAGGAATAAGAACTAAGGTATACAGCCAAATTTGCTTGGTAGTAGCCGCGTTCCCCGCCACGACAGGAAGCATAGGTACGCCAACTTTGGCATAGTCATCGCGAATCATCAAAGCCAGCGCCCAAAAATGAGGCGGAGTCCACAAAAATACGATCGCAAATATTACCCAAGCAGCCCAACTTAATGTACCTGTAACTGCCGCCCAACCTACAAGCGCAGGTATTGCCCCCGCAGCGCCACCGATAACAATATTTTGGCTAGTGTGGCGTTTGAGCAAATGAGTGTAAATAGCAACGTAGAAAACGATGCCAGACATTGCGAGTAGAGCGGTAAGTAAGTTTGCTTTGGCTGTTAGTAAAGTAAAAGAAAGTATGCCAAGAGCGATCGCAAATATCAACGCATCTCGCGGCTGTACCTTCCCTGATGGCAAAGGACGGTGGCGGGTACGTTCCATCGCATAATCAATATCGCGATCGTAAATGCAGTTAATTGTTTGGGCAGCCGCCGCAGCCAATGTACCACCAATTAAAGTCACTAGCAGCAATAGAGGATCTACTTGTCCAGAGCTTGCAATCCACATACTACTAGCTGTCGTAATTAACAATAGCGGAATAATCCGAGGCTTTGTTAACTGGTAGTAACTGCGAATAACTTCGGAAAAATTTTCATGGCGGCGAGAGACGCTAGTCCCAATCATACTCACACTAAGTCCTTAATCATTGAAACAAAATAAATAAAAGGCAAAAAATAATTGGTACATTTCTTACTGCTTTGAGCAAGAAGTTGCCCAATTTAACGATTTGCTTCCACCAAAAAAGCGCGATCGCGCCATCCCAAAACTGTATAAGCTACAAGAGATCCCAGCAATGCTGCTCCTACAGCTTGATGAGCTACGGTGAGCGGTTCTATTTGGAGATGTAAGCGCAAGGTAGCAATCCCTAACAAAATTTGCAATAGTAATAACCCACCCGCCATATTTGCCAAAAGCCGCAAAGCCGGATGCAAAGCCGGAGTCCGCCAAGACATCCACACTACGGCAATAATTGCCAAACTAGGCAGCACTACGCCGCCAATGTGACTGTACATGACACTGCATAAAGCTTTCACTGCCAAGCACTGGTGCAGCGCCCATCGCGACGCAACCAAAGCGCCGAGCAAACTTTGCAAATATACTAAAATTGCCGCCGTCAAGCCGAGCCAAGGTAATTTACCCGCCGTCCCCGTGCCAGTATAGGGAGTAAGGGTTGTACCCATAACTAACAGCGTGCTAAAAAATAATAATGCCGTGCCTAAATGGGCAGTTACGATGTCAAAACGCAGCAATTGTGTAACGGTTAGCCCGCCCAATACGCCTTGAAATACAATTAACCCCAGGGCAAAAGTAGCCGCCCAAGGCAGCCAACTTGGTAATTGACGGCGATTCCACCAGGAGACAACAGCTAAAGAAATTGCTCCTACACCAATTAACGCCGCATCTAAGCGATGAAACCACTCTAAAAATACTTGCAGATTCATTTGCGCTCTTGGCACGAGCGTCCCGTAACACAAGGGCCAATCAGGACACGCCAAGCCTGCATTCATAACGCGGGTAGCGCTGCCAATTGCCATCAAAATTAAAGTAGCAATACACAATTTCCACACCCAGCGCCGGATTTGTTCTTGAGGCTGGGAGCGGTTTTGCGTAGCTATACTTGTTTGCTGAACAATAAATTCTGTCATGGACGACACCTTTTGCCCATCTAAATAAGCCACTAAAGTTGATTATTTTGTGAGTGCTGGCTTCCTTTTACCCTAGCGTATTGTAAACATTAGGGTATAAAAATTGTTTCTACTTTGGATGACCATAAGCTCTTATTTGCAATCGCTCGGCGTTTTTTAAGCTGTACTAATTAAATCGGCTTGCCTTGCTGAGCGCGTAAATAATCTTTACCTTTCTTAACAATAGCTCAAAGCCCGATTAAGCGAACAAGCAACAATCCCAAAGAAAATAAGTAAAAAGTATTTTAACCAACCCATTAAGCTCAATAGCTGCACTAACGTGGTAAGTGAGTAAGACTAGAAATAGTAGTAAATTCATAAACATACGCTGACCCGTGAAAATCCCAGGTTCTATTTGGACTTTACTTATCGGTATCGTACTGACCTTATTCAGCCTTTGGTACGGTCAAAATCATGGTCTATTGCCCGTCGCAGCTACCGATGAAGCCCTATTGGTAGACGGTTTATTTAATACGATGATGACCGTTTCTATAGGGTTGTTTTTGCTAGTTGAAGGCATTTTAATTTTTTCAGCATTCAAATTTCGCCGCCGCGTGGGGGACAACACCGACGCAGCGCCAGTATTTGGCAACGTACCATTAGAAATTCTCTGGACGGCAATCCCAGCGATTGTTGTACTAGGCATTTCAATTTATAGCTTTGAAGTTTACAACTCCATTGGTGGGTTCGATCCCCACGATATGCACGCAGCGATGCAGCCTCAAGCGATGAAAATGCCCGGAAGTGCGATCGCGGCAACTTTGAGCGACAACGTTAATCAACAAAAGTCTGACGAGGCGATGCAAGACCCAGCAACCGCAGCAGTTCGCAACTCAGACCAAATTCCTCAAAAAAATGATGCTCCAGGACTGGGAATTGTTTCGCCCACAATTGGCGCAAGCAAAGATAGAGAAGGAATGTCACCGGAATTTGCCGTTAACGTTACCGGAATGCAGTACGCCTGGATTTTTACTTATCCTGATACGGGAATAGTCTCTAGCGAATTGCACGTACCAATCGGGCGAGAAGTAATCGCCAACATGAGTGCCAACGATGTAATTCATGCGTTTTGGGTTCCAGAATTTCGTTTAAAGCAAGATGTGATCCCCGGTCGTCAAACCACAATTCGCTTTACTCCCCGCGTAGAAGGCACTTATCCGTTAATTTGCGCGGAACTATGCGGTCCCTATCATGGTGCAATGAATACTAAAGTAATTGTGGAAACACAGTCAGTTTTCGACCAGTGGGTGCAAGAGCAGCAAGTAGCCCAAGCAGATACATTAAATAGTGCGATCGCTCTCAACCCTAATGACAAGTCACCCAACGACTTTTTAGCTCCTTACACTAGCGACTTGGGCATTAACCCCCAAATACTAAACCAAGTTTCTAACCATCACCACTAAGCAAAAGCCCCCATTCTCTTTCCCTAATTTCTATGACTCAAGCACAGTTGCAAGAAAGAGCCAATATACCCGCTCATAACGAAGACGTGGCAAATAGAAATTGGCGCGATTTCTTTACCTTCAATACCGATCACAAAGTAATTGGCATTCAGTACATAGTTACAACGTTTGTTTTTTACTGTATTGGTGGAGTTATGGCGGACTTAGTTCGCACCGAACTAAAAACCCCAGACCTGGATTTTGTTAGCGCCGAAGTGTACAACAGCTTGTTTACACTCCACGCCACAGTGATGATTTTTCTGTGGATCGTACCAGCCGGAGCCGGATTTGCCAACTATTTGATCCCGCTCATGATTGGGGCGAAAGATATGGCATTTCCGAAGCTAAATGCTGTAGCTTTTTGGATGGTTCCCCCGGCGGGATTGTTGCTGATGGCGAGTTTAGCAATTGGCGATGCGCCCGACGCAGGATGGACTTCTTACCCGCCTTTGAGCTTAGTAACTGGGCAAGTAGGCGAAGCAATTTGGATTATGAGCTTGCTATTGCTGGGAACATCCTCAATTTTGGGCGCGTTAAACTTCCTAGTGACATTGCTGAAAATGCGGACTCCAGGAATGGGAGTGTTTCAAATGCCCTTGTTTTGTTGGGCAATGTTTGCGACTTCTGCCTTAGTTTTAGTGTCAACTCCGGTACTAGCTGGCGCTTTAATCTTGTTGGCGTTTGACTTGCTGGCGGGGACAATGTTTTTTAACCCTACTGGTGGCGGCGACCCGGTAGTATACCAACATATGTTTTGGTTTTACTCCCACCCCGCCGTTTACATCATGATTTTGCCGTTTTTTGGGGTAATTTCTGAAGTTATACCAGTCCACTCGCGTAAACCAGTATTTGGCTACAAAGCGATCGCTTATTCCAGTCTAGCAATTAGCTTCTTGGGCTTAATTGTCTGGGCGCACCATATGTTTACTAGCGGTATTCCTGGCTGGCTAAGGATGTTTTTCATGATTACCACCATGATTATTGCCGTACCTACAGGGATCAAGGTATTTAGCTGGCTAGCTACGTTATGGGGCGGCAAACTGCGTTTAAATAGTGCTTTGTTGTTTGCCATGGGTTTTGTGGGAACCTTTGTAATTGGCGGGATTAGTGGCGTAATGTTAGCTGCTGTCCCCTTTGATATCCACGTCCACGATACTTATTTTGTAGTCGCTCACTTGCACTACGTCTTATTTGGCGGTAGCGTATTAGGCATTTATTCGGGTTACTATCACTGGTTCCCTAAAGTAACAGGGCGAATGATTAACGAATTTTGGGGTAAAGTCCACTTTGCCTTAACAATTGTTGGTTTAAATCTTGCCTTCTTACCCATGCACAAATTGGGCATGATGGGTATGAACCGCCGAATTGCCATGTACGATCCCAAGTACGAAACGCTGAATTTTATCTGTACAATGGGCGCGTATTTACTCGCAATTTCGACTTTCCCCTTTATCATCAATGCCATTTGGAGTTGGCATTACGGACCAAAAGCTGGCGACAATCCTTGGGAAGCTTTAACCTTGGAGTGGATGACAACTTCACCTCCAGCCATTGAGAATTTTGACAAATTGCCTGTGTTGGCAACGGGTCCTTACGACTATGGTATGAATAACAAAAAAGATGTAGACGTACCTTTAGCTGATGAGCGAGAGCCAGCCTTAGCGGCGGGTCCAAGCTCTGTGCTACGTGCCGAGCCAGACCCCAACGTTGCTGCTAATCCAGAAGACCGCAAATAAACAAAGGCTAAAAGATGATTTGTGCAGAAAGCACTCATCTTTTAGCTTTTTGACTTAATTACTTTATTCTGTAAAAGATTCATGCAAATTCAAACTATAGATCCAGCTAAAACGGCGCTCAACCATCACCATCAGGCGGAAGTCGGAGGACATCACGAAGAACATCCCGACCACCGTATCTTTGGCTTAATTGTATTTTTAGTCGCTGAAGGGATGATTTTTCTGGGAATGTTTGGCGCTTACCTAGCTTTTCGGTCTGTATTACCTGTTTGGCCACCGGAAGGAACACCCCGGCTAGAATTATTACTACCCGGAGTCAACACCGTTTTGCTGATTTCTAGCAGCTTTGTCATGCACAATGCTGATGTAGCGGTGAAGAAAAACGATGTTAAGGGAATGCAAACTTGGTTAGCAATTACCGCCGCCATGGGAGCAATTTTCTTAGCTGGGCAACTTTACGAGTACAGCCATTTAGAATTTACCCTAACTACAAACTTGTTTGCTAGTGCCTTTTACGTGCTAACAGGTTTTCACGGATTGCACGTATTTATTGGTGTTACTGCAATTTTAGCCGTATTGTGGCGCAGTCGCACTACTGGGCATTACAGCAGCGAGAAGCACTTTGGCGTAGAAGCTGCCGAAATTTACTGGCACTTTGTGGACGTAGTGTGGATTATTTTGTTTGGCTTGTTGTACCTACTTTAAGTTTTTTCCTAGCTATGACAAAAGCCTCCAATTGGGGGCTTTTTTAAACCCATAAACCTATAAGAACTTAAAGAAGCTATTTTCAAGGATCTAAAGTTCTGAATCTAAGAAAAAAGGTATTGAAAAATGATGCTGCCTTAATCCGAGAGCAGTATCTTAAAAAGCCTGTTGGTCACTCCAATGTCGGGATCGCGGAACTACATCTTAAAGGAGACATAGCTTTTGGTGCAGGCGCAACCTCTAGAGGAGGTAAGAAAAGTCCAATCCCAGAAGATATACCAAAGTCGAAATCAGCAGGAGGGCAGTTTGAGCCAGCTATTGATACTCGAACACAGCGCCTCATGGATACTGATGCTGAGTACAAAGTTTTATCTGAAATTGCTGCTACCCTTGAAATGTTCTACGATCTTCAAGTACAGGGTAATCTCTACCTCTATACTGAGTTTCAGCCCTGTGAAAGTTGCGATAGTATTTTGAGGCAATTTAAGGAGAAGTTTCCACGTATAGAAATAGATGTTTTTTGGGATTATCCCTATCCACCCGCATCATTCTGAGGCAGAAGTCATGACAATAGCATGGAGCAGGTCGGCAAATAAGAATTTAGCTTTGTTAGATAACATACCTGACTATCTTAGAGTTAAACTAGCCGAGGTAGGGCGGAAGACTTATGCAGAGCTTTATGAACCCATAACAGACCAAGAAACTTCACTTCAAGAGGCATTAGAAGAAATCTTGGCATTATTTTCTGACGGCAACCAGACGGTTGGTCATATTCGTCATGTTTGGATGGCATTAATATTAGCTGTAGTAGTGAAACCGACAATAGAGCATTATCAACCTAACAACTCTCTTACAGATGAAACAATTTTAAAAATGTCACGATGGTTACTAGAAAATATGGAAGCGGCAATTAGTTCTAAAACGCCATCTGTCAAAATCAGTAATTTTGAGCAGCCAGATATATTTAGCTCTTTCTCAGAAAAGTTAGCAGGCTTTCAAATATTGTGTGAAGCTTTGGATGTTTATGTTAATGCAATTAAAACACTTAATAAAGACCAGTCATTAGAAGCATTAATAGATATTTTAGATGATTGTTTAGAAGGCTATGCAATTTTCCCTGGTTCTGATGGGAGACGCGACCTATTAAACTGGTGGTTGTTAGATGTTGTCCCCGCAACTTGGAATTTACTTCCTCCAAATTCTATCTATACAGTTAAGGGTCTACCAAACAAAGAGAAGATAGTATCAAATCAAAGAAAAATATTAGAGGAAATTAGCTCTGCAATGTATTTTTTTATTTTAGAAATTAATAAAAAAAGTAGTCAAAATTTAAAGTCCTTAAATAGAATAGAGTTTGACATTAAAGCGTATGATGAATTTAATTTAGGAAGCAAATTAAGTATCCGTAAAGATAGTATCAAGCAATTTACTCTATGTAGTTAAGACGTAATACAAATGAGCGAACAAGATTCTATAGCAGATTTTCTTGAAAAAGCTATTCAAAAAAATCTTCGGGAGAAAGATTCAAATAACGAAGAAGATAAGAATTATGGAGAAGAATACCTTTATCAACTTAAAACTGCTTGTAGCAGTCTTCTTAAGAAGGAACTTTTTGAAGTTGGACAGATTGTTAAGTGGAAGGAAGGTTTAAAAAATAGACGATTGCCCTACAAAAATCAGCCTGCTATTGTTGTTTCTATATTAGATGAACCTGTTATTAGTAATGAAGACGAATCTGGCAGTCCATATTTTTTAGAGACTTTAGATATTATTCTCGGAATAATTGATGACGGTACTTTTTTTACCTTTTATTACGACAGTAGAAGATTTGAAGCTTATTAACTTAAATATAAAACATATTATGGAGCAAAATCTGCAAGCATTTCTGTTTTGTATTGACTAGGCAACAAAAGTTGAATTTGTAAAACCAAGCAAGTTCAGAAATCTGATAAGTGTTTCTTTTAATCACGTTCAAAAAATTAAGCGGACGTAGCAAATCTATCCCAAACCCAAACAAATCCCGCTCCTACAACTTCCGCCAAAATACTAATTAGACGGTACAAAGCAACTACGCTTAAAATAAGTCCTGGAGAAAATAAAGCTCCAAGTAATGCGGTAGCTGTTGCTTCAAATACTCCAATTCCTCCCGGCGCTCCGGGTACAACTAAACCAAGCAACCAAGCTAGGCTAAAACTACTAATTAAAATAGGAATTTGACTGAGATTTACAGGGTGCAGTGCCAAAAATGTCAAGACAAATCCCGCCCCTCGCAGTCCCAAAAAGCCTAATTCACCTAATAAGGGGAAAAAAGGATAATGCTCGATCTTTTTGAGATTATTACCTTTATTTTTGAGCTTGCTAACTAACTTAATGCCTTGATTGAGAATTAGTGGATGAATCGCAATTAAAATGATCGCTAAACTAAAAAATTGCAACAGTCTATTTTGCGGCGTTCCGACTAAAGCCACAAGTAAAGCGGCGGTGGCGAGTAAAAGCGGTTCTAATAAAACGCTCAAAGTTGCGATGCTAGTAGGAATATCCGCATCCGTTGCTAAACGAATCCGTCCATAATAATGCCAAATATTGCCGGGAATATATTTAGCAATATTTGTTTTTAGGTAAACGCGGACTGCCCAAAAACCGCTAACTTTTTGATTGAGAGTCTGAAAAATCCAACTCCATACCCATCCCGTCCAGATATGGGCGATTAGCGTTACTCCTAAAGCGCTACCCAGGTAAACCCAACCTTGAGGACTAATTTGAATTTGCGCTACTTCTTGCCAATTGTCTTTAAGAGCTTTAGCTAAGAAAAATAGCACCCCGCCCAAAATTAGCCAGCGCACGTAAAACTTTAGCTTCATTAATTGCTCTGAAGACAGCGAATTGCGTCTATTAGACCTCTAGCTTTATTTAAGGTTTCTGCATATTCTTTTTGGGGGTCAGAATCTGCCACTATCCCCGCCCCGGCTTGGACGCTGACAGTGCGATCGCGCAGTACCATAGTCCGTATTGCGATCGCGCTATTTAACTGTCCTTCAAAGTCGTAGTAGCCGTAAACCCCCGAATATACACCGCGTCTGCTTGTTTCAAGTTCGTTAATAATTTCCATAGCTCTAATTTTCGGTGCGCCGCTCACTGTACCCGCCGGAAAGCAAGCTTTCAGCAAGTCCCAAGCGGTTTTATCGGGAGCTAGTTGTCCGACTACATTACTAACAATGTGCATAACGTGAGAATAGCGCTCGATTACCATCAATTCGTCAACTTTAACAGTGCCAAAAATACAGGCTCTACCCAAATCGTTGCGCCCCAAGTCAACTAACATCACGTGTTCGGCGATTTCTTTGGGATCTTGCAGCAATTCTTGAGCAAGTAGCACATCTTCCTGGGGTGTTTTGCCACGGGGACGAGTACCAGCAATGGGGCGCAGAGTGGCTAGAGTTCCTCCCATCGGGTCGATTTCAGCTTTTACCATTACTTCAGGACTAGAGCCGATAATCTGCCAAGATTGGAAATTAAAATAAGCCATGTAAGGCGAAGGATTAATTAGCCGTAAAGAGCGATAGAGATCGAAAGGTTCGCCCTCGTACCGTGCTTTTAGTTGCTGAGATAAAAC
Source organism: Aliterella sp. E5.1 (assembly GCF_057473825.1). Classification (NCBI taxonomy): domain Bacteria; kingdom Bacillati; phylum Cyanobacteriota; class Cyanophyceae; order Chroococcidiopsidales; family Aliterellaceae; genus Aliterella; species Aliterella sp. E5.1. The sequence goes on along the minus strand of NZ_JBYCCV010000014.1, from coordinate 48,627 downwards.
AACTTGAAAAATATCTCCAGCTTTGATGTAATTTTTGGCAGTTTGGACATTGACACAAAAATCTGCTTCAGAAATATTACTAATGTACTCTAGAGGTTGAGAAGCACTTTGCGGCGGAGTCCAGTCTAAAACAGTATCTTGGCTATTTAGGGGCGATTGCAGCTTGTTAATTAGGGCGGTAACGCGATCGCACGCTTGCTTGTACGCCTGCTGCAAATCCACATTGGGATCGCGCAAATCCGCGTAAGAAATTGCCCAAATTTTCCGCTTTACCTGGTCAAAAATCAGTAATTGGTCGATTTGCATCCATAAGCCATCGGGCAAATCGTTTTCTGTCGCGGGATGAATGGGGACGCGATTTTCCATCCACTTAATTAATTCATAACCCCAAAAGCCAAACAAGCCCCCGATTCCGGGCGGTAGTTGCGGCAACTTAACTGGGTGAAAAGATTTGATACATTGCGCCAAAGTTACAAATGGATCGCCCGTAAACGTCTCCACAGAACCATCTCTATGAGTTTGCGTCGTGAATCCGCTTCTATTTTCTAAAATCCACAATGGATCGCAGCCCAAAAAACTGTAGCGCCCGATATTTTCCCCACCTTCTACCGATTCCAACAAAAAATTATAAGGCTGCCCAGCACAAACTTTATACCAAGCCGAAACCGGGGTATCCAAGTCGGCGACCCATTCTTGATACACAGGAATAAAGTTGCCTAAAGTAGCCAATTGTGAAAACTGAGAAAAATTAGGGAAAATCATGAGGTTTTTTGAATGCAAAAAATCCAATAATTACAAAAAAATCAGCCTCGGTAATAGAACACCGAGACTAATTTAAACTATCCAGGTATTTGCTACTAAAACTTTAGGAACCAGCTTTTTTAGCTTCTGGTGATTTTGGTAGTTCTACATCATAGTTATACATTCCGCTAAACTTCAACTTGGCTGGATCGGGATTTCTGCCAATATTGCGGTCTACGTAACGGACTTTTTCGCGACCTGGATTTACTTTCTCAGGGAATACACCATCTTTTGGATGTAAGTATTCCACTTCGCCGCTAGGATAAATCCGGTAGATTTTGTAGTCCGTAATTTTGAACTTTGTCCGCAATTGTTGACCGCCGAGCGCAATTCCATACTCCTTACGAGCCAAGTATAAAAGGTTTTTACCTTGCCGCATGATGGCAGAACCACCAGTCGGCATTTCAAATACTTGCTCTTTGGGGCTAGTCCAAGTGATAGCGTACTTTTCTTCTCTGTCCGCCTTAGTTAGCAAGCCGCCAGTGCTGCCGCCAAATATCGGAGTTTGTCCAGAAAGTTCTTCTGCCATAAATTACTCTCTCAAACCGTTTTAGGGCATCGTATCACCGCGATCGCGCTTATATTACGACTATGTTAGGAACTGTAACAGTTTGACCAATTACTTCCTCACTTTTTTGCTACTACGTGGCGTTGCGAGCTTAGTAATAGCAATCGGAATAGTAAAATGAAATTCACTGCCGCGATCTTTCCCCTCAGACTTTGCCCAAATTTGACCGCCCCACCCATTGACAATTTGGCGACAAATCGCCAATCCCAACCCTGTACCGCCTACAGTCCGGCGCAAAGAACCTTCTTCTTGATAAAAGCGATCGAATACAAGTTCTAGGCGCCCATTTTCAATGCCGCGTCCGGTATCGGTTACTGTAACTTCGAGGGTTTGCTCATCCCGGCAAGCGGCGCTAATAGTAATTTCTCCCTGGGGGGGAGTAAATTTACTAGCATTATCTAACAACTTAGATATTACTTCTACTAGCCAATCTCCATCGGCTCTAACTAAAGGCAAATCCTCTGATACTAAACTTGTAATTTTGGGTTGGGCTGCCATCGCCGCGCGGCTACGAGTCCGACTTAAGGCAAGTTCGACGCATTCTTCCAAAGACAACGATTCGGGATGCCACTGGACTTGTCCGCTTTCAAGAGACGAAAGAGTTAAAAAGTCCTGTACCAGTTTTCGCATCCGCTCCGAGTCCGATAAAGCGGTACTGAGCATGACTTGACGCAATTCCCAGGGCATATCTGGCTCGGTGGCGAGGCTTTCTAGGCAAACTTGAATTGTAGATAAAGGAGTACGCAATTCGTGACCTGTAATGGCTATTAAGTTGCTGCGAGTGCGATCAAGGGCTTCTAGTTGCCCGTTGAGGTCTTCTAAATTAGCATACGCCTCGGCTTGAATTAAGGCGGCTCCGATTTGAGTTGCAACTTTTTCTACTAATGCCACTTCATTTTCTTGCCAGGGGTAGGGCGGATCGCTGCAATGATGCAACTCTATTATTCCGAGTAGCTTAGACTGGTACAGCACGGGAACCATAAGCCAAGAACGAACGGCAAAGCGCTGGACAAGCCCTTGTAGAGCCACAGAATTGGTAGCGCGATCGTCGATTTGGGTATCGGAAATCGCAATACTTTCTTGTTGCTGGATTATTTCTTGAAATAAAGGGTGCTGTTGCAGTTGCAAAGCTTGCCCAGCAACGGATGGGACTGAAGAATTTAAAAACTCATGAGTAATAGTTGCTGTAGTTTCCGTTGCTCCCGCGCGGTAGATCAAACAGCGACACACCAACAGCGCTTGTCCTAATTCTTCCACCGCCACCGAGAGAATTTCTTGGGGATGCAAAGGTTGACCGTTGTTGCTTCCGCGCCGGATAGCTGCCGTAATTGAGTTGACTAGGCGCTCTTTACGTTCTTGCTCGGCGATGGAACCGTAAGCTTTTAATAACTTATATTGTCCTGCTTGCAGGTAAGTAACCAAACGCTGTACGAAGGGATCGGGGTCGATATTCGAGAACCCAAGTTCTGGTGCAGTTTTAGACAATAATGAGGCTTTATTAGAATTTCTTAGCGATTTACGCTTATTAGGACGCTCTAAACCAAAACTCTCCCGTACTTGCTCAACTTTGCTGGCTAATTCTGGTCGATAGCTCAATATTCTTGCTAATAATAATTCTGCGGCTTTAAAACTAACTTGGCGATCGCTCGTCCATATACCTTCAAATTGGCGCGAGGGATCGACATCAAAACTACCGGGCAAAGGCGACTTTTTTTTTGTCGGATTCATAAACCGCTCCCTGCATACCAAGCAAGTGGCGTATTGCTTACCAATTATGATCAAATGCCATTCTTGACTCAAAGCATCTTTCAAGTCAAAGGCGATCGTCTCATAAAAACCCGAAGCATTAGTAAAATCAGTTTCTAATGCTGATAGCACGTAAACTTGATCTGTTCTTTGGGCAATTCGCTTATAACGATGAGCTTCTTGGCGATAGTAACGTTCGCGTTGAAAACTCGCAATTACTAAAGGATGGTCTGTCGTAGCGGCTAACACCTGGTCTTCCATTGCATGGGAGAGAGCGGTTAAGGAAGCCTTGAAATAAAGCTGAGGTCGAAGTTGGGGTATGGCGTTTAGCAGATCGCTCAACACGGAAACCGTAGAAATGCTCATAGCTGTCTTTAATTCTTTGCATCTAACTACTTTCCAGTTGCCGATCGCGCCAAGTACAGCAAAGAACTTGCTTTACTTGTTATAGCCATCTGGAATCGGAAATCATGGCGGCTAGGAATACAAAACCGCCATAAATAATCTTCTTTATTTATCCTACCTAAGAAGCGTAAAGTCTTTTACCTTTGCTCCATAGGCAATAAATTCTCAAATTCAATCTAAAATCTATATTTGCTATACCCGTCAATGTTATATCTTCTGTAAGGAATTGCTGGCGATTAGCTTTTTGCGGGTAGCCAATTTTATTGACCCCCCCTTGCGAGTATTTGCGATCTCAAAAGAAACAGCTATAGCTTTAGTAAAGAGGGTTTCTCTAACCTAGGGCAACACTATCGCAGGCAGTTCACGATCAAAAGCAAGAGTTTTAGCTAAACAACTTTTGCTATTTTTTGTCTCTATTAAAATATGAAAATTGCTCAAATTGCTCCATTGTGGGAGCGCGTCCCTCCTTTTCGCTATGGCGGTATTGAACTGATTGTCAGTTTGCTTACCGATGAATTAGTCCGCCGGGGTCATGAAGTTACTTTGTTTGCTTCTGGAGACTCAATTACAACAAGCAAGCTCAAATCCGTCCACGAACAAGCTCTGAGGCTCGATCCTAGCATTAAAGAGCCAGGACTTTACGAACAAATGATGCTGTACGAAGTGTATAGACAAGCACATCACTTTGATATTATTCATTCCCATGTTGGCTGTGCGGCACTTCCCTATAGCAGTTTTGTCAAAACTCCTACGGTTCATACCATGCATGGTATATTTACCCCGGACAATGAAAAAATGTTTCGTCAGTTTGCATGGCAGCCTTATATCAGTATTAGCGAAGCACAAAGAGAACCTCGTCTGGGCTTAAACTATATTCATACGGTTTACAACGGCATTGATACTAAAGCTTATCCTTTTTCTCCCCAGCCTACCCAACCTGCCTATCTTGCTTTTGTAGGCAGGCTTTCGCCAGAAAAAGGACCTTTGCAAGCAATTGAAATTGCTCGTGCTAGTGGTCTGCCATTAAAAATGGCAGGTAAGATTGATGCAGTCGATCGCGTTTTTTACGCCGAACAGTTAGAATCGCACATTGACGGCGAGCAAATTCAGTATTTGGGGGAAGTTTCCCACGATGAAAAAGTTGCGCTTTTAAGCGGTGCTACGGCGACTTTGTTTCCAATTACCTGGCGCGAACCTTTTGGGCTGGTGATGATTGAATCGATGGCAACGGGTACGCCTGTAATTGGGATGGCGCTGGGTTCTGTTGCCGAAGTTATTGCCCACGAGAAGACAGGTTTTGTTTGTCATTCTCTAGAAAAAATGATTGAGTCCGTTCCCTTAGTTAGTAAAATAGATCGTCAAACTTGCCGGGATTATGTTGTCAATCATTTTAGTGTGGAATCGATGACTGACGAGTATATCAGAGCTTTTGGCATGGTACTAACTCCATCATCTAAAAACTAGAAAAGTAAGCTCAAAAAACAGGATATCTGTTTGAGCCTAGGAGTAGGAGCGAATCTATTACTATTCCCTACTCCTTACTTTGAACAGAGGTTAAAGCTAAGACTATTGCCAACTTTTGACTATTTGTAAAAAGTTGACAGGTTGTGTATAAATATTAAACATCTTTACAATAGTTTGTAAGCTTTAATTTAGAATGACGGACTGGCGTAGAGTAAAAGCTTCAGTACGTAAGAGAAATCAAGCTGGAGGTAGCCCAAAAAACTTAAAAACTTAACTTTTGATCATGAAAAAAAATGTAGATTTTTTACTTATCCTGATAAGAAGTAAAGATTACTAAACTTGGCACTTATCAAGATCTGAAGACAAGAATTTTACTTTCAATTTTTAAGTTGTTAACAGTGTAGAGCTTTGCTCCCCTAGTTCAGCGAAGGAAAAACCAACCCTAGAAAGCGGAAATCTTGGCAATGACAGCAGATACGCTCATGACACCAGAGAAAATTACTATTGACGGTCTTACTTTTGTCCCTGCTCAGGAAGCACCGATTACCGAGTGGCCCTGCGTAATCAGCGAACGACCGCAGCCGACACTGACAATCAAAGATGACGATATATTTTTAGTTACGGATACGCTAGGGAATATTTCTGGCTGTTTAATGGACGATCGCACCGCTAGTATGGGGCTATTTTGCAACGATACTAGGTTCCTTAGTCGATTGGAACTGCAAATAGAAGGGCGAAGTCCAGTATTGCTCAGCAGCACTGCCGAAAAAGGATTTTTACTATCGATTCTCTGTACAAATCCCCATATCGAAGATCGCTTAAAACCAGATACCCTAGGGATTCGCCGCGAAATTGCTGTTAGTGGAGCGCTATTTGAAGAAATAGAAGTTTCAAATTACAGTACAAGTCCAGTTAGCTTTGAAATTAGCATTAGTTTCAACGCCGATTTTGTTGATTTATTTGAAATTAGAGGCGCTCACCGAGAAAAACAAGGAAAACTCCTAAGAGCAGTCCCCCCAAGCTATGAAGACAACGGGCTGCCTAACCTTACAGAACTAAGGCTTGCTTATCAAGGCTTGGACAAATCGTTGATGCAATCAGTTGTTGAGTTTCAGCATCGCCCGCCCGATCTCTTTAAAGGCTATACAGCGCTGTGGCAAATTGAACTAGGTTCTCACGAAACGCAAAAATTGGGTTACAGATTGCGAATGTTACTCAATAATGCTTCCGCATCGACAATTGCGATCGCTCCTGTCACCCTAGGACAAGCTAAAGCGGCAGAATCTTTAGAAGAAAAGCATTGGGACGAACAAATTACGCAAATTCGCTCCGACAAAGCCACTTTTAACCGCGTAATTGAACGGGCAGAACAAGACTTGTATCTGCTGCGTCAAAGTTTTGGCAAACATAAAACCGTAGCCGCCGGAGTACCCTGGTATTCAACATTGTTTGGCAGGGATTCTTTAATCACCGCCTCGCAAACTTTGATGCTCAACCCAGAAATCGCCAAAGAAACTTTAACTCTATTAGCTGTTTATCAAGGCAAAGTAGAAGACGAGTGGCGCGAAGAAGAACCTGGTAAAATTCTTCACGAATTGCGCCAAGGAGAAATGGCGCGTTGCCAAGAGATTCCTCACACGCCCTATTACGGAACCATTGACGCTACTCCTTTGTGGTTGATGTTATACGCGGAGTATTACGCTTGGACCTATGACAAAGAGACTTTAGATAAGTTGTGGAGTAATGCAATTGCCGCCATGGACTGGATTGATCGCAATAGCAAAGAAACAGGCTACCTTGGCTACTTGCGTAAATCGCGGCGCGGACTTGCAAACCAAGGATGGAAAGATTCGGGAGACTGCATTGTCAATCGCCAAGGCGAACTTGCGACTGGACCAATTATCTTGTCTGAAGTGCAAGCTTATACCTATGCTGCCAAAGTTCGACTAGCAGAAATTGCCCGGATGAAAAAGCGCATCGACTTAGCTGATCGCTGGTTGGACGAAGCTAAAGAACTTAAAACCCGATTTAACCGTGACTTTTGGATGGAAGACCAACATTTTTGTGCGTTGGCTTTAGATGGAGAAGGACATCAAGTAGACAGTATTACATCAAATCCCGGTCACTGTTTGCACTTGGGCATTCTTACTGACGAAAGAGCGCGTAGCGTAGCTGAAAGACTAAGAGCGCCAGATATGTTTAATGGTTGGGGCATTCGGACGCTAAGTAGTTTGTCTCCAGCTTATAACCCCATGGGCTACCATATCGGTTCGGTATGGCCTCACGATAATTCCCTGATTGCAATGGGATTGCGGAGTTTAGGACTTATCGAACAAGCTTTAGAAGTATCGCAAGGATTGCTAGACATGACTTTAGCCCAGTCTTACGAGCGTCCTCCAGAATTATTTTGCGGCTACAAGCGTAACGGAGATAATACTCCCGTGCAGTATCCTGTTGCCTGCACTCCCCAAGCGTGGGCTACCGGGAGTATCTTTCAGTTGTTGCACATGATGGTGAACTTAGTGCCGGATGCGGTAAATAACTGCTTGCGGATTATTGACGCGGCGCTACCGGAATCGATCAATCAGTTGTCTGTACACAACTTGCGCGTTGGCAATACAATCCTTGACTTAGAATTTGAACGTTCCGGCAGCACCACCGCCTGTCGCGTTGCTAGAAAACGCGGAAACCTGCGCGTCGTCATTGAAGCCTAAAGAAAGAGCAGATAAAATTTCTCAAACCCTATCTGTTGCGTTTTGTAAACTTTTCGCAACAATAGGCAAGAAATTTAGCTTCGAGGGAATGCTAAAAAAGCAATCTTTACACTAAACAAATTACTTAGTGAGATATACAAGTCATGGATCGAAACGCTTGGAACGTCATTGAAACAGAATTTTCGTCATCAGAATTACACCATAAAGAAACGCTGTTTACTATTGGAAACGGCTACCTAGCAACGCGCGGTACTTTTGAGGAAGGCTATCCCGGCGCAAACGTTACTACATTTATTCATGGCGTGTACGATGACGTTCCTGTCGTTTATAGCGAGTTAGCTAATTGTCCTGACTGGCTCTCACTCCAAATTACAATTGCTGGCGAAGTTTTTAGCCTCGCCCAAGGCGAAGTGTTGGAATACACGCGCCAATTAGACTTGCACTGGGGCATATTAAGCCGCTATGTACTGTGGCGCAGCCCCGCAGGCAATACCGTGAAGCTGCATTTTGAGCGCCTCGCCAGCATGGCAGACGAGCATTTGCTAGTGTTGCGCTGCCAAGTGACACCGATAGATTTTACGGGAGTAATAGAAGTAAACGCTAGTCTTAGCGCCTCTCCTGACAATCAAGGAGTCAAGCACTGGGAATTGTTGGACGCAGGAGGAGCAGACAATAGTACATGGTTGCATTTGCGCACTCTGAAGTCTGAGATAGAACTTGGCATGGCAACAAAACTAAATTGTTCGGCGGCTACAAGTGTAGAAGTAAGACTAGAACCAAAAGGCAACCCAGGGGTGCAGGCAAAATTTACTGCCCAAAAAGGTCAAACTGTTACTTTAGAGAAAATAGTTACGGTTTTTACCTCTAGGCAGGTTGCTCAGCCGACTCTAGCCGCTAAAGAGCGCCTAGCAAGTCTCAAGAGCTATACAACTTTGTTGGCGGCTCATGGAGCCGTGTGGGAAGAACTATGGCGCGATTGCGATGTCATAATTGAAGGCGATCGCACGGCTCAACTTGCTATTCGCTACAACTTATTTCAACTCCTGATTGCCGCACCCCGTCACGACGATAGAGTCAGCATTCCTGCCAAAACTTTATCTGGCTACGCATATCGCGGTCACGTATTTTGGGATACCGAAATATTTATTGTCCCTTTCCTTACCCTCACGCAACCCCAAGTAGCGCGAAATTTGCTCTCTTACCGCTACCACAATTTAGATGGCGCTAGACGTAAGGCTGCCGAAGCAGGCTATGAAGGCGCAATGTATCCTTGGGAGAGTGCTGGTACGGGAGATGAAGTAACTCCCCGATGGGTAACAGGTCCCGAAGGCGAGCCTGTACGAATTTGGTGCGGCGATATTGAGTTGCACATTACAACGGACGTAGCTTATGGAGTCTGGCAATATTGGCAAGCAACAGGCGACGAGCATTGGATGCAACAACAAGGAGCCGAAATTATCCTCGATACTGCCGTATTTTGGGGTAGCCGCGTTGAATGGAATAGGGAGCGTCAATGTTATGAAATTCGCGATGTCATTGGCCCTGACGAAAACCACGAACACGTAGACAATAACGCTTTTACTAACCGCATGGTGCAGTGGCACATGGAAACTGCTATGGGGGTATTAGATTGGCTGCAAGCAAACTATCCGTCCAAAGCAACAGAGCTAGAACTAAAACTAAATCTCAACCCCCAACGCTTGGAGCGCTGGCATCACATCGCTCAACACCTAGTCGTACTGCACGACCCCGAAACTGGATTAATCGAGCAATGTGAAGGATTTTTTGACTTAATAGATGTAGATTTGTCTGAGTATGAAGGGCGAAATACATCAATGCAAGCACTTTTGGGTATTGAACCAACCAACCAACGGCAAATACTCAAGCAGCCAGATGTGTTGATGTTGCTATACTTACTACGCCAACTACCATTAAAAACACCCCTTGCAAATCGAGAAGATCGCGCTCTACTTCGTACCAACTGGGATTACTACACCCCTCGCACCGATCACACCTACGGATCTTCCCTAGGTCCTGCAATCCACGCTATTTTAGCTTGTGACTTGGATCTGTGTACCGAAGCCTACGAGCATTTTATGCGGGCAGCTTTAGTAGATCTTAAAGATGTACGGGGCAACGCTCACGAAGGCATTCACGCCGCTTCTACGGGTGGCGCTTGGCAGGCAGTAATTTTTGGTTTTGCGGGAGTACGTTTGACCCAAACTGGACCAATGGTTGACACTCCCCACTTGCCCCCTGGTTGGACGCGCTTGAATTTTAAACTCCACTGGCACGGGCAGTGTTATGAATTCGACTTATCAAATACCGACGGCATAACAAAGGTAAAAGTGGTAAACATCAATAACAGTGAAGAATCGATCCAAGTTGGTAACGAAAAGCTACCAGAGACTTTGAGCAATGTAGAGACACCTGCTTTTACGGAATTACCAATTAAAGGTGTAATTTTTGACTTGGACGGCGTGTTGACAGATACTTCTGAGTATCATTATCGGGGCTGGAAACAGTTGGCAGATGAAGAAGGTATTGCTTTCGATCGCCAAGCTAATGAAGCGATGCGCGGTTTGGCAAGGCGCGATTCCTTACTGCACTTGCTAGGAAGTCGCCCTGCTAGTGAAGACCAAATTCAGGCGATGATGGCGCGGAAAAACAGCTACTATGAGGCATTTATTCAAGACTTGAGTGCGGCGGATTTACTACCCGGAGTATTGCCTTTACTAGATGAATTACACGCTGCGGGGGTGAAAGTAGCAATTGGATCTTCAAGTAAAAATGCTCATTTGGTAACTCAGTTATTGGGAATTAGCGATCGCATTCACGCAATTAGTGATGGCTACAGTGTCGAGCGCCACAAACCCGCACCCGATGTATTTCTTCATGCTGCTATGCAGCTAGGACTAGATCCATTAGAATGCGTAGTTGTAGAAGATGCGGCAGCAGGCGTTGAGGCTGGTTTAGCGGCGGGGATGTTGGTTGTAGGACTTGGACCTGTAGAGCGATTTGCCGCCGCCCACGTTATCCGCGATAACTTGGTTGGCTTTTCTTGGAGCGATTTATTAGTGTCACTGGAAGCAACTAAGATTATTTGCTTACCAATGGCTGTTAGCTAATAATTACACTGAATTGCCTACCAAAACTACTAATGTTTTGGTGGGTATTGCTAGATCGAAGTTTATTTTTACAATGAATTTAGTTGCTTGCGGCGGTTTGCCTTACGTTGCAAAGCACCACCTACAAATAAACCACCAAAGGCTGCTACACCTAACATAGAAGAAGGTTCGGGAACAGGAAAATTGGCAGTGGTAAGGTAGGTAGGTCTATCTAAACCCCCACTACCAGCAGCAATAAAGTCTCCCAAATAGTCCCCGGTATCACCATCGTACTGTTTGACACTATCAGTCCCGAAGTTACTAACGAATAAGTTGCCATTTTCTCCAATAGCTACGTCTTGAGGACTGCTCAATCCACCGCTACCACTGTCAACAAATGATGTATCAGCAGTTCCTGTAGCCAAATCGATTCGACCGACGGTGGAAAAATCAATAAATCAATATAGAAGATATTGCTACCAGTCGCAGCTATACTTCTTGGGCTAAGAAATTGGACTTGGATAGGAAGACCGCGCACAAACTCTCCTGTTGTTAGATCGTACTCAGAGATACCACCACTATTGAAGCGAGTGCTAGATGAACTGATGAAAAGATTGTTATCTGGTCCCCCAATAGCTACATCGACAGGTTGAGGTCCTGATATTGTAGAACTTATAGGACCAGTAGATATAGTATTTAGCAGTTCTCCGGTAGTGGTGTCATATTGCAACACACCGCTACTTCGTCCCCCTGGAACTCCGGGTACTTCTGAACCAGGGAGATTACTGCTGACCACAAATAAACTACCATCTGTACAAAAGTTAAACCTTGGGGAGAAAGTAACCCGCTAGTAGACGTTGCAAAATCGCCAATATACTCGCCTGTTGAGCCGCTATACTCCTTAATACTGTTAGTGCTTTGGCTACTAACAAAGAGATTCCCGTTTAGTCCTACAGCCAAACCTTGAGGATTTGACAGTCCACCACTACCAGGAATGACGAAATCTCGGATATATGCCCCGGTTGTTTCGTGATAGTGTTTGATAGAGTTATCACCACCGCTACCTACAAGTAAAGCTGCTTAGGCAGGTATAGTAGCTGCGCTAATTGCCGCTAAAATAGCCAGTGTGATTGAGGACTTACCTAAGTCACTGAGCATTGGGGTGTTCTTAAAATTTGTGGTTAATGTTTACATGAGCCAAATTTAATGCACTCGTCCAGTACAAAGTACCAACCATTAAATATTTTTGTCAATAAAGTTTAAGGTAGATTTTTTAATGATTAAATAAGGCTTATTAGGAGCTAAAGGAAAATTGCGATCGCACTTGTATCAATCTAGAGATGCCTGAGTCACTATAGTTCTTGAGTAGCAGTAAGCCCGGTCAATTGACTCAGGGCTAGGGCTAACTTATTTGGTTCGATGGGCTTAGAAAGATGCTTTTGGAAACCTGAAGATATTGCGCGGTGACAGCTAGAGTAAACAATTAAATAGGCAAAAAATATCAGGGTAAAACTCCTAACCTATGGCTCAACAATTGGAACCAACCTTTAAGTAGGAAGATGATTTATGGTGCATCGCTACATCCGAGTTCAAGACTTGCAGGGACGAATTTATTATGGCTTATTGCAACTTAACCAAAGCGTACAAGTATTAGACGCTCCGCCGTGGTTGCAAGGACAACCTATAGACTTAGAATTAGAACCAGAGCGCTATCAAGTTCTCGCTCCCTGCGCTCCTTCAAAAATCGTTGCCGTTGGTAAAAATTATGTAGACCACGCCGCCGAAATGGGTACAGCTGTACCTAAAGAGCCTTTGTTATTTTTGAAGCCCTCTACAGCGATTATCCCGACAGCTACAGCTATTGTGTATCCGCCTCAATCCCAAAGGGTAGACTACGAGGGAGAGTTGGCATTAGTAATTGGCGATCGCACGTCTTTCTGTACCCCCGCCGAAGCTCATAATAAAATCTGGGGTTATACCATTGCTAACGATGTGACCGCGCGGGACTTGCAGCAAAAAGATAGCCAGTGGACAAGAGCTAAAGGCTTTGATACTTTTTGTCCTTTAGGACCCTGGATTGTCCGCGAATTGAATGCTGCTGCTACTTTACAAACTTTTCTCAACGATAATCCGCAGCCCGTACAATCATCCTCCATTGAGCGGATGGTATTTTCCCCTGACTTTTTGGTTGCTTATATCAGTCAAGTCATGACCTTACTACCAGGAGATGTGGTGATTACAGGTACGCCGTCAGGAGCCGGCGCATTGCAAATAGGCGATCGCATCCGTGTAGAAATTGAAGGAATTGGGCGCTTAGAAAATACTGTGATTCGCCAACGCCCCGGAGTTTTTGTTTAGCGCACTTGCATATAAACCGCTTCTGAAATTACGGGAACTTCCGCGTAACGACCTAACGCTGATTGGACGATCGAATAGCCAACGGCGGCAACTAAACCTATAAATATTGTATTGCTGAGAATTTCGCCAGCAAAACTAGCCCCAAAAATTTGCAAGCCGAAGCTACACAAAACCAAGACAATATCAATAAGAATTGCCTGCATTGTATTAAAACGAATGAAATGAGCAATAGATTCGTTTCGCACCACTAACAAAAACAAGGCAAAAAAGACTATTAAGCCAGCAAAAGGAACGCTTGTATAGATTTGGATTAAAGGAAACAGAGGTGTAAACGCTAAAGTTAACGCCGGAACCTGCTGAAATAAATAACTGCCAAAGGTTAATCCTTCAACTAAAGGCAGTAAATAAGGTAAGCAGGCAAAAATACGCTCTTTGATTGTTGTAGATCCGCGCAAACTCATTGTTGCGTTCTCCTGAAAATTATGTCTAATAAATTTAGGATAACGCAGATAATCAATGGCTTTGTGCGTTTTGGAATTCGCCTTATTCAATATTAGCGATGCGAAAACCCATTAAGCACTGATATTGTTCTGGCTGCTCGACAGCGACTTTACTTATAGCTCGACCGCAGCGCAAAATACCATTACTCCAACGGGGCTGACCCGTGCGATCGGCAAGCAAACAGCTTGGACAAACGTGCTGAGGAGCAAGGATTTGATTTTCCATCAAAATCACTAACATCCCAATTTCTCCAGTATGATCTTAACTCCAGTTAAGTCTATTTTAGGGTAATGACCAAAATAGATTGTGAGAAAAAATACATACTTTAATATGCTTAGGGCTTGACGAATAAGCATTGGTAGCCTAGAAGAGCGCAAATTAACAGGTTATGATGAATTATTCGGCAATGTAGAATTGGTGGTTGGCTGCGATTACTTTTTGCCTTGCTAAAAAAATTAAACCTTTGTGAAATTTCTAGGGATAGCCCCAGTGAGCCTAAATAACTTAGATATTCTTGCCCAAACCGATAGTGCGATCGCCAATTTAATTAATGAAGAACTCCAACGTCAGCGCGACCATTTGGAGCTAATCGCCAGTGAAAATTTTACCTCGTCGGCGGTACTTGCTGCCCAAGGTTCCGTACTCACAAATAAATACGCGGAAGGCTTACCAGGGAAGCGCTACTACGGTGGCTGCGAGTACGTAGATAAAATTGAACAGATAGCCATCGACCGAGCCAAGCAGCTATTTGGAGCCGCTCATGCCAACGTGCAGCCTCATTCAGGAGCGCAGGCAAATTTTGCCGTCTTCCTGACGCTGCTAGAGCCTGGAGATACAATTATGGGCATGGATTTGTCCCACGGCGGACACCTCACCCACGGCTCTCCTGTAAATGTATCAGGGAAGTGGTTTAAAGTTTGTCACTATGGCGTAAACAAAGAAACCGAACAGCTAGATTACGAGCAAATTCGGGAACTAGCGTTGCAACACCGCCCCAAACTATTAATTTGCGGTTATTCAGCTTATCCCCGGATTATTGACTTTGCCAAGTTTAGACAAATAGCTGACGAAGTAGGAGCTTATTTACTAGCCGATATTGCTCACATCGCTGGCTTGGTAGCGAGCGGGCTTCATCCTAACCCCATCCCTCACTGTCATGTTGTTACCACTACTACCCACAAGACTTTACGAGGACCTAGAGGTGGTTTGATCTTGACGGGGGATGAGGAATTGGGTAAGAAGCTAGATAAATCAGTTTTTCCCGGCACTCAGGGAGGGCCTTTAGAACACGTTATTGCTGGTAAAGCGGTAGCTTTTGGCGAAGCTTTGAGCAAAGATTTTAAAGTTTACTCCGCTCAAGTAATTGACAACGCTCGGACTATGGCAACTCAATTACAACAAAGAGGCTTCAAGATTGTTTCTAACGGCACGGACAATCATTTGATGTTAGTTGATTTACGCTGCATCGACATGACAGGGAAAGAGGGCGACCGATTAGTTAGCGGTGTCAATATCACTGCAAATAAAAATACCGTTCCCTTCGATCCGCAGTCGCCTTTTGTGACAAGTGGCTTGCGCCTAGGTACGCCTGCTATGACAACTAGGGGCATGGGAACAACTGAATTTGTAGAGATTGCCAATATCATTAGCGATCGCTTGCTCAATCCCCAAGACGAAACTGTAGCTCAAGATTGCCGAAATCGGGTAGCCGCACTATGCGATCGCTTTCCCTTATACCTCCACCTGACAATTCCCGTACCTGCTTTGGTCTAAGCTTTGAGACGTTCCTAGGGAACGTCTCTCTACAATTTTATTGAAGCAAGGCAGTATCTTAGTGCCTTAACTGTAGTAAAATGATGGCAATTTTGCCCAAAAATCCTATATCGGCAAGTCATTGGTAGCAGATGCCTTATCAGTTCTATCATCTCATTGCCTTTCTCGTCTCTGCCTTAGTAGTAATTTGGACTACACCCGTAGTCAAAACTATTGGGATCAAAAGCGGCAAAGTTGACGTACCAGGCGATCGCAAAGTTCATCAGCGTCCTATGGTGCGTTTGGGGGGCGTATCAATCTTTCTTGGCTCCCTAATTGCCCTACTAATTGTCTGGTGGTCTGGAGGCTTTGGGATTCTCCCCCCAGAAACTGAGTGGGAAATCTGGGGCGTTACTCTGGGGGGATTAGCTTTTTTTGCAATCGGCTTAGCTGACGATTTATTTAACTTATCGCCTTTCTTGCGCCTGCTATTGCAAATTATCTTTGCTACTTTAGCTTGGGCAATGGGTGTACATATTGACTTCCTCAGCATTCCTTTTGTTGGGCTAGTACAAATGGGCTGGCTGAGTTTGCCCATTACAGTAATTTGGCTTGTAGGCATGGCAAATGCCATTAATTGGATTGATGGCTTAGATGGATTGGCGGCAGGAGTATCGGGTATTGCGGCGGTAGTAATGTTGATTGTGACCCTATCTATGCAGCAAAGCGCGGCGGCATTAATTGCAGCAGCTTTAGCTGGGGGAGCATTGGCATTTTTGCGCTACAACTTCAACCCCGCGCAAATTTTTATGGGCGATGGTGGAGCTTACTATATGGGCTTTACCTTAGCTGGAGTAGGAGTAGTAGGATTAGTTAAAGGCACGGCGGTAACGGCGGTACTACTGCCCTATGTAATTTTTGCTGTACCGATTGTAGATATGTCTACCGTAATTTTTACTCGGCTGCGTAAAGGAAAATCACCTTTTCTAGCAGACAAAACCCATCTCCATCACCGTTTGCTGCAAGCTGGTTTGTCTCATCGTTTAACTGTGTTATTTATTTATGCCTTAACTTTGTGGGTTGGTAGTTTGGCGTTAGCCTTTGCTGGTATACCGAGCGGCATTGCTTACGCCTTGGCTGCAACTTCCTTGCTTAGTTACGCTAGTTGGCACGCTTGGCGGCACGCTCGGCAATCTTAACTATTGGTATTACCTAGCCAAATTCAGCTAAAAATTATTTATGAGCGCGGAAATTATTTGTGTGGGAACGGAGTTATTGCTAGGCAGCATACTTAATAGCAACGCTCAGTTTTTAGCTACCGAATTAGCACTTCTAGGTATTAGTCACTACTACCAAACAGTAGTTGGCGATAATCCAAGTAGAATCAAGCAGGTTATAGAAACTGCAATTTCTAGGACAGAAGACGCTTCAAAACAAGCCCAAGTGCTAATTTTTACGGGTGGACTTGGACCAACCCCCGACGATCTTACCCACGAAACTCTAGCAGATTTTTTTGGCGTAGCTTTGGTAGAACATCTCGAAATTGTTGCCGATATTACTAATAAATATGCCCAGCGCGATCGCCAAATGACCCCTAGCAACCGCAAGCAGGCGTTGCTACCTCAAGGCGCGGAGGTTTTGCCCAACCTGAGCGGAACCGCCCCTGGAGTCATCTGGGAACCCCGTCCTGGACTAATTATTTTTACCTTCCCTGGCGTACCTTCAGAAATGCGCCAGATGTGGACGCAAAGTGCTGTTCCTTATCTGCAAAGTCGCGGCTTTGGTCAACAAATTATTTACAGCCGGACTTTGAAGTTTTGGGGCATTACCGAATCGGCTTTAGCTGAAAAAGTTGCGCCCTTTTTTGACTTATCTAATCCTACGGTTGCCCCTTACGCCAGTTTGGGAGAAGTAAAATTGCGGGTTTCTGCCCTTGCCCCTTCTATCTCCCAAGCGCGGGAAATAGTGCATCCGGTAGAAGAAAAATTAAAGTTAATTGCTGGAAAATACTACTTTGGCGCAGACGATGACACTCTAGCATCGGTTATTGGGCAATTGCTCCTTGCCTCTAGTCAGACTCTAAGCGTCGCAGAGTCTTGCACGGGCGGCGGACTAGGACAAATGTTAACTACTGTACCTGGAAGTTCGCAGTATTTTCTCGGTGGCGTAATTTCTTATGACAATCAGGTAAAAACTTCTTTGCTCAAAGTTGATAGTCAAGACTTGGCAGCAAATGGCGCAGTGAGTGCTGTGGTTGCCAAGCAAATGGCGTTGGGAGTAAAAAATCTGCTGGGTACTACCTGGGGCTTGAGTATTACGGGCATTGCAGGTCCCGATGGTGGTAGCGACAATAAGCCAGTGGGGCTAGTATATATCGGGTTAGCAACAGAAAATACTACAGTAAAAAGCTTTGAATTTCGCTTTGGGGCAACAAAAGACCGCGCTTTGATTCGTCATCTCAGTATTTGTAGCGCCCTCGATTGTCTGCGTCGTCAACTATTAAGAGCATAATTTCCCTTAATAGTTTAAGATATATGTATAAATGTTAAAAAGATTAATTTTAAATTTATTTGCCTATCTTTAGCGAGATGAACTTGCTCAAGAGCCGGATGATAAGCTTAAGATAATCTAATGTGTCGTAAGATTTCGTTATTTTTGACGTAGATTAGAAAACTAAACAGATTTTGTAGGAGCGATCGCTACAATGGACTACATTGAAAAGGTACTGGAAAAAGTAAAAGACTGGGCGCGGAAGCTGATAGAAACCTTATTGGGACCAGAAGCAGAGCCAGAACCAGAACTTATCCCCATTCCTGTAAACGACAGGGTGCGTCGTCGTTAGTGTAGTATTGTGCAGGCAGAACAATTACTGTTTAGTATTTTAGTGCTACATGGACCCAACCTAAATCTTCTGGGCAAACGCGAACCAGGGATTTATGGGGTAGTAACCTTGGACGAAATTAATCGCTTGTTAGTTGCTGAGGCATCAACGTTGCAAGCGAGGGTTTCTCCTATGCAATCAAACCATGAAGGCGAACTAATTGACGCTATTCATAACGCCAACGAACATCAAGGAATTGTAATTAACGCTGGTGCGTATACCCACACCAGTGTAGCGATTAGAGATGCAATTTCCGCCGTCAAGTTGCCTACGGTAGAAGTGCATTTGAGTAATATCTACCAGCGCGAAGCTTTTCGCCATCACTCGTATATTGCGCCCGTCGCCATTGGACAAATTAGCGGATTTGGCGCAGAAAGTTATCGTTTAGGATTGCAAGCACTGATTAATCATTTAAAAGCACAACAAGCCGCAGAAAATAATAAGTAAATTTGCTTAATGCTGATAATTTGACGCTCAACTACAAGTTTTGGTAATTTGACCCTATGCGTTACTCAATAACTAGCCGATTTTACGGCACTTTATTAGGCGCAACTTTGGGAGAACAGATTAATCAGTCAAACATCGCCAAAGTAATCGTTTCAGGAGTGCAAAGTTTGGTAGAACTAGGCAGATTTGAGCGCGAAAGCTGGCTAGAAAAGCTTTCACTACCACAATTAACGCCCTTGCAAACTATTATTGCAACTCTACCCTTAGCTCTTTTTTACCACGATAACAAAATTAAATTGCGGCAAAACTTACTGTCTGTAGCAGGTAGTGAGCAGAAGCAACTCATTATTCAACAGAGCATATTAGCTTTAGGGTACGCGATCGCTCAAGCTTTGACAGAGCAACTTGTGCCACGTAAATTAATTCCTCAGATAGTTACATATATAGACGCTCCAAATACTGACTTGACAGACAAATTGATGCAAGTGCAGGTACTATTAGAGCAAAAAGCCGGAATAGACAAAACTATTAACCAAATAACGCCAAATAGCGATCGCCTAACTATATCCATCGCCTTAGCATTTTATTATTTTTTGAGTACAGTAGAAGACTTTTACCTAAGTGTAAACAGGAGTAGGAAATCGCCCTGGACAAGCAGTGCTATTGTTGGCGCACTCTCCGGCGCTTACAATAGCGCCTTAAATATTCCTGTTAGTTGGCAAATAACACTTTTAGCCTCCCAACCTAGTGCTAAAACAGAAATGTTACAATTATCAGATTCTCTATTTGCTGTATGGTCAGGAGCATACGACAGCAAAGCAAAACTAATATCCACGGCAGTTGCTGCACCGCGCGTTATTCGGTTTCGTTAAGCAACTTATATTGAGAAAGAATGTAATTTTAGTAAAGCGCGATCGCAATTAGCGTGCCTAGCTATAGTGTTACTACCAGAACCAATAACCAAAAATTTCTGTTTACTTTTTAGTTGCTGATGGCGATTTTAGTTGATGAAAAAGCTGCGCTTGTTTGAATTTCAAAAGCACAAAAGGCGACAACAACAGTTGTTAGTCCAAACAAGTGTAAGCACAGACCAAAAGACAAAAAGATTGACATTTTGGGTTCCTACCGTTGCTGCTTGGTTGAAACTATGGCAGGGGCTAAAAAAGTATCATGCTACAGTGATTTTTTGTTTAGCGGCGATCGCCATAACTACAGTTTTGGGGCATAGATTTTACAATCAACCGAAATTAGCGATAGGAACAATTGCCCCGCAGACAATCACCGCCCCTTATAGCGAGCGCGTCGAAGATATTGAAACAACAAAAGCCGAACGCAAAGCTGCCCGAACTGTCGCCACACCCATATTAAAGCTCGATCGAGCCGTAACCCAGCAAATTCAAACCCAACTGCAAGAGGTTCTCGATAGAAGTAACGAAAGTCGGTTGACCGCAGGGAACTTTCCTTTTGTAGAAAGATCGGTATTATCAATTTCAGTGCAACGATATCTGCGTAGCTGTCCAGACTCTGAGTGGAAATTAGTATTAACAACTTTTAAAGCTCAAACATCTGCCAAAAATAAGCCAATAGTGCTAGGAGAAAAAGCAAATAACACCGCCGCCGAAGCCGTTATAGAACTGCAAGCCTATAGTTGGAGAACTACACCCGCAACGGTTGACAAGTTAATTGGAAAAATAGCTCAAATCCGTCAGCAGTACGCTCAAGCAAAAACAATACTCGCTCAAAATCCTAGCAATATCAATTTATTATCAGACAACTTGCTGCTGTCATTGTCCGATGACGAATGGAAAAAAATGCGATCGGCAATCAATAGCAGTGCAGAACGCATCTTAACGCAAGGAATTGCCCCAGGACTACCGCCAGACATTATCAAAGCAACAATAGATGTCCAATTGCGATCGCTAGATACTAATGAAACATCATTACCAAAACAACCCGCCGAATTATGGGCAAGGGAACTGCTAATTAGTGTTTTGCAACCAAACTTGGTTGAAGACATTGCCAAAACAAAACATCAAGCCGAGCAAGCTGCCTTAGCTGTAAATACCGTAGTGATAGAAGTACAGCAAGGGGAAACTATTGTCAAAGCCGGGCAAAAGATCGACCACACAGCCTTTGTGTTGTTAGATCGTTTTGATTTGAGTCGGCGGGAAATTAACTGGTATGGCTTGCTCCAACTGGGAAGTTTTGTAACTGGAGCGGTAGGCTTTTTTGCCCTGATCGAACGACAACTAAGTTGTAATTTGCACGATCGCGACCGCATTTTAATATTGTTGCTAACTTTAAGTACCATTGCCCTGACAACTTTAGGCGTAGACTACACAAGCTTGCCAGCAATCGGCTTGTTATTAGGTAGCTTTTACGGGGGTTGGTTGGGGTTTACAGTTACCGCTTTAGTAACGTTATTATTGCCAGGAAGCTTGGGCATCGATCTAGATTATTTGCTGGCTGGAGCCGCCGGGGGCGCACTTGCTAGTAGTGTGGCAGGAAAAATGCGATCGCGCGAAGAATTAGCTTTGTTAGGGGTTGCCGTTGGTTTAATTGAATTTGCCGCCTTTGTGCTGATAGATTTTATTTTTAATGAAAATAATATTGGCTGGTACGCGCGATCGCAACAAGCGGGATTAGTCGGACTTTCGGGATTAGCGTGGAGTATTGTCGCCATTGGCTTAAGCCCTTACCTAGAGTATCTTTTTGATCTGGTAACTCCTATTCGCCTTGCAGAACTTGCCAACCCCAATCGACCGCTTTTAAAACGTCTAGCAACTAACGCTCCTGGTACTTTTCAACATACTTTATTCGTATCAACTTTAGCGGAGGCGGCAGCCAAAGAACTCTGTTGTAACGTTGAATTAGTTAGAGCAGGTACGTTTTATCACGATATTGGCAAACTACATGACCCCCAGGGATTTATAGAAAATCAAATGGGTGGACCAAATAAGCACGACCAAATCAATAACCCTTGGTCGAGTGCGGAAATTATCAAAAAGCACGTCAGCGAAGGCTTAGTTATGGCAAAGAAATATCGTTTGCCCAAAGCCGTCAGGGCATTTATTCCCGAACATCAAGGCACAATTTTAATTGCTTATTTTCACTACCAAGCGCAGCAATTAGCCGCCGCCGAAGTAGATAACCCGTCGGTCGTTGTAGTAGACGAACAAGATTTTCGTTACGATGGACCTATTCCTCAATCGCCAGAAACTGGGATTGTGATGTTAGCAGACGCTTGCGAAGCGGCTTTGCGCAGTCTAAAAGATGCAACTTATGAAGAAGCCTTAGCAATGGTTAATAAAATTTTGCGATCGCGCTGGCAAGATAATCAAATGCTAGATTCGGGGCTAACCCGCGCCCAAATGTCTCGGATCGCCGAGGTTTTTGTTGAAGTTTGGCTGCAATTTCATCACAAGCGGATTGCCTACCCCAAAGCCTGCGATCGCTGAGTAAATGGTAGTTTTCTGCGCTCTATAAAATACTAAATTTCTTTCCCCCCTTGCCAACTGCCCCGCACAGTCAGACACTAAACTTGGGAGTTGATTGGCAGTAGGAGAAGTTATTTGTGAAAAAAGTATTATCGATCATTTTAGGGGGCGGTGCAGGCACTCGGCTTTCCCCCCTCACCAAGCTCCGCGCCAAGCCCGCCGTACCGCTCGCAGGCAAATATCGCCTCATTGATATTCCTGTTAGTAATTGCATCAATTCCGAAATTTACAAAATCTACGTACTGACGCAATTTAACTCCGCTTCTCTCAATCGCCACATTGCTCGTGCTTATAGCTTTGCTGGCTTTACAGAGGGCTTTGTTGAAGTATTAGCCGCCCAGCAAACTCCAGAAAACCCTAATTGGTTTCAAGGTACAGCCGATGCGGTGCGTCAGTATATTTGGCTATTGGAGGAGTGGGATGTTGATGAATACCTGATTTTATCGGGAGATCATCTGTACCGCATGGATTACCGCTTATTTGTGCAACGCCACCGCGAAACGAAGGCTGATATTACCCTTTCCGTTGTGCCTATCTCTGAGCGTTTGGCTTCCGACTTTGGGTTAATGAAAATTGACGATGCTGGGCGAATAATAGACTTTAGCGAAAAGCCCAAGGGTGACGATTTGCGCCAAATGCAGGTCGATACAACAATTTTGGGCTTGACTAAAGAGCAAGCGCAGCAAAAACCCTATATCGCTTCTATGGGGATTTATGTCTTTAAAAAAGAAGTTTTAATCAACCTTTTGAAAGTATCTTTAACTCAAACCGATTTTGGCAAAGAGATTATTCCGGCGGCAGCAAAAGATCTTAACGTTCAAGCTTACTTGTTCAATGGCTACTGGGAAGATATCGGGACAATAGAGGCATTTTATGACGCTAATTTGGCGTTGACAAAGCAACCACACCCACCATTTAGCTTTTATGATGAGGAAGCCCCAATCTATACTCGTTCGCGTTATTTGCCCCCTAGCAAGCTGCTAGATTGCCAGGTGACGGAATCAATTATTGGGGAAGGGTGTATTTTAAAAAGCTGCCGAATTCAGCATTCAGTGCTAGGAGTGCGATCGCGCGTAGAAGAAGGTTGTACTATTGACGATTCTCTAATTATGGGAGCGGACTATTATCAACCTTTTGCCGAAGAACAATCTCAATGCGAAAGCACTCAAGTTCCGTTAGGGATTGGTTCAAATAGCACTATTCGCCGCGCCATAATTGACAAAAATGCGCGTATAGGCTGCGACGTACAGATAATTAATAAAGATCGCGTCGAAGAAGCTGAAAAAGAAAGTCAAGGTTTCTTTATTCGTAGTGGCATTGTAGTGGTGCTAAAAAATGCCGTAATTGCGGATGGTACAATTATCTAAGACTTAGGACTAGAGGGAATATCGCTCTAGTCCTATCAATCGTTCTCCAGATGTATGTTGCAAGCTCCAGCAACCGCAGTAGAATCGCACTATAGGCGATTGTGGCAGGGCTGAGGCGATGCAAATAGTAGATAGTTCTCTTTTATCAGAGCAAGAATTAAAGTTTCGCCAATTGCAGGCAAGTTTGCGCGAGTTCTGGGACACGGTAGAGGACTTTGATCGCAGCGATGGAGATATTTTAGTTATTCCTTCCCTTAGCTTAGATCGGCGGGAATTGCTAAAAATAGACGGAGTTCACCACTACGAAGAAAGACTGCTATTTTCTTTAATTCGCCTGCAAAACCCGCGCACGCGACTTATTTATGTTACGTCTCAACCCCTGCATCCGAGCGTAATTGATTACTACTTGCAGTTATTACCAGGGATACCTTTTTCTCATGCGCGCGATCGCTTATTATTGCTTTCTACTTACGATTCTTCCCATAAGCCCCTAACTCAAAAAATCTTAGAACGCCCCCGATTGATGGCGCGGCTGCGTCAGGCATTACGCCCCGGAAAGTCTTTTATGATTTGTTACAACTCCTCGTCTTGGGAGCGAGATTTATCTGTGCAAATTGGCGTACCGTTGTATGCGTCCGATCCCAGCTTGCAAATTTGGGGAACAAAAAGCGGTAGCAGACAAATCTTTGCTGAAAGTGGCATTCCTTACCCGGATGGCACTAACGAAAGCTTGTGGAATGTAGAGGAATTAGTTGCAGCCATTGGCGAACTATGGGAACGAAAGCCGCAGTTAAAACGCCTGGTAGTTAAACTCAATGAAGGAATTTCTGGGGAAGCTAATGCAATATTTGATTTAAGACCAATTCAAAATATTGCTTCCCCCCAAGAAAAGCAAGCAGCAATTAGACAACAGTTACAGCAAATGCGCTTTCAAGCCAAATCAGAGAATTGGGATAATTTTTCCGGGCGGATTCCTGAAATTGGCGCAATAGTTGAGGAATTTGTCGAAGGAGAAGAAAAGCGCAGTCCTAGCGTTCAAGGTAGAATTACCCCCAACGGGGAAGTAGAAATATTATCTACCCACGACCAAATTTTAGGCGGTCCCGACGGGCAAATTTATCTTGGTTGTCGCTTTCCCGCCGACATTGCTTACCGCTTGCGGATCCAAGATTTGGGCTTGAAAGTTGGCAGAGTTTTGGCAGAAAAAGGCGCATTAGAGCGATTTGGAGTTGATTTTATTGCCGTTCGCCAGCCAGGAATTGAGGGCGATAAGTGGGATATTCAGGCGATCGAAATCAATCTGCGTAAAGGCGGTACTACCCACCCATTTATGACCTTGAAGCTGTTGACTAACGGGCGTTACGACCTTTCGACAGGACTATTTTACAGTCAGCAGGGACGAGAAAAATATTACACGGCAACCGATAACCTGCAAAAAGAACGCTATAAGGGACTCTTACCCAACGATTTGATGGATATTATCGCCATTCATCGGCTGCATTTTGACTCTGGCACAGAAACGGGTATAGTTTTCCATTTAATGGGTTGCCTTTCGGAATTTGGCAAGCTTGGAGTTACAAGTATTGGCGATTCTCCCCAACAGGCGCAGGAAATTTATAACCGCTTAGTCAAAGTGCTAGATGAAGAAACGCGCAGCTTTAGCGAACCAGACTTGACTTTTAATCATAATTTTGTCTGAAACTACAAAATTGGATTGTGGACAGTAACTAATTTTGTTCCATCGGGAAAAGTTGCCTCTACCTGTACGTCGGCGATCATTTCTGGCACTCCTTCCATTACCTGATCGCGGGTGAGTAAAGTTGTGCCATAACTCATTAATTCTGCAACAGTACGCCCGTCTCTAGCGCCTTCTAAAATGGCTGCGGAAAGGTAAGCTACAGCTTCGGGATAATTCAGCTTTAAGCCTCTTTGCTTGCGTCTTTCAGCGACCAAAGCCGCCGTAAAAATTAGTAATTTGTCTTTTTCTTGGGGTGTAAGTTGCATAATTCCTTTATCGTTGCCAAACTCTGGGGAGGCAAATAGATCGTCCTAAAAATGACGATCGCAATAATTGCCAGACATCCGTAAACCAGTTTCGCACTTCTGTTGCCCTCGCTCCACGATAACGGCACAATAAGCCCGTTGGCAAGCGAGTTACTCCCCCTTGATTATTACTATGCTTGGGAAACAAAACCCTTACTTTCTCTACTATTTCCGGTTCTACCGCTTGCCCAATCCAAGCTAAACTACCCACAATTGGTAATCCTGCTAAACCATGAGGACTATCAATAATTTTTTCTCCGGCGGGTAGCCATTGCCTATCGATCCACAACGGTAGTCCTTGCTGCCAAACTTCTGTATGCGACTTCCAATCGCCATGTAAAAACCTCTCTCCCCTAGCTGTGCGCCCAAAGCGAGTAATTTCCCAACCCAGCCACTTAGCGCCCGGTGCTAACTCAACGTGCAAGTTTTGACGATATATTGCCCCATCAAATACAATCGTTTCTTGTGGCAACCATTCTAAGCAAGCATCCGTGTCTACTTGCATCTGCATACTTTGAATTGCTTGCAAGCCATTACTGCGATAAATTTTACTTGCCGTTGCGGTCGTAATCAAGGCTTGGGCGTGGGGTTGGAGGTGAAAAAATAGATTATTGCGATCGCCTCCAACAATTCCCCCCGCCGTATGCAGCACTACGCTATGACAAATCCCGTCTTCTGGATAAAAAGGACGCTGTACTTTTAGCGGCGCTTTCATTTGACTATGAATTATCTGAGTTTTCCCCTGATGCTGGGCATAAACTAAGTCAAGGCTGCCATGCCAGCTATTAGATTGGTTCACACTAAATTTAATTACCAACAATAATTGTTATGAAAGGCAAAATTAAACTGCCTATGCCGTAACCATTTCAGGTGTTGAATTAGGAGATGATGGCTCAAAACGCAACACCATAATTTGACCTAAGCGTAAACCAATTGATTCGTAGGTGCGTCCGTTGCGATCGCTAAATTCTACTTCAAAGGCAGCACCATTAGCCAATATTTCCACCACTGTACCAACCTGTCCGCGCCACAATTTATATTCGGGAAGATCTACTGTAAGTGCAACTATATCTAATAATTTGACTTCATTTGCTGTCATAATCTTGTACCTCAAGCGTTACAAAGGGTAGCAGGTAGTTAATTTAGGAATATCAGAGCCATCTTCGATCATCCAGCCACTACGAATAAATCCACTTCTATCTTGCCATTCAAGCCATAAATCTAAAGTGTAGCGTTGTCCAAATTCATCTTGTCGCCCTAACTTGGCTTCGTGAGTTTTGACAACTTCTAGAAGAATTTGGCGCAAGTCTTCAGCATCCTTAGCCGTCATCCCAAATACTCTAGAAAATAATAAAGCTTTGTGTTTTCCTTCCTCATGCTCAAGGTTCAGGCAATAATCGCGCAGCTTGCGAATATCAACTATTGCATTCTCGGCATTTGGAATTAGCATTAGAAAAACCAGTTATATTCAGTAATCACCTTACTTTAGTTTTAACTGTTCAACTTTCTGCTGGATTAATTTTTCAATTGCCTCAACTTCATTGGGTGATTGAGGTACAGCAAAGGTTTCTGAGGATGCGTTAGCTGTAAAGCGATCGACAAAGGCGTAAAATGCAGAGCGATCGCGCCGATGAGCAACTACATAAGCCCGGATTTCCACTTTAGTCATTGTAGTAAAGTTAGGCTTCATGGTAAGAATCTCCAACGACCATTACGATAAATTTCTATGTTATCGCCAGCCAAAATAAAAACATTACCCGTTCGTTCATCTAGACGGATAACGAAAATAGGCATAAAAGTATTCGTTAAGGATTGGCACAAAATAATCCAAATGATTCCTTGTTCGGCGGTTGGTAAAATCGTTTTGCCTCACAATCAAATAATTTTGCTTTAGATTATCAGACAACAATTAACAATAATGGAATTGTTAGGAATTAATAGCGTTTTCAATCTTACAATCCTTGGACAAATTCTTGATAAAATTCTGCATGAGAACCTGTAAAATTGCTCATCCCCTCTTTCGTCAAATACCCACTGTTTTTATTTGTGTGCGGATCTTTTATGTAGCTATAGATAGACTTAGGATGGTTTGGATTCTCATGCCAACTAATGTTAAAGGCTGCATACTTAGGGAAAAATGTTAAATCGGCATAACTAGGAATGCGATCGCAAATCCACCAGGCTAAAGCCGTCCAGTCTCCTGTTTTTTCGTATTAAGGAATAAACGAAGTGACAATAATGCAGGCTGTCGCGCCCATATAACCGTTTGTATCTCTAACATCCCAAATATGTTTGGCATAGTTTGATTCATTCTTTGCACAGTTGTATTGATTTTTGTTTTCTGCGCCTTTGCTTTGCTGTTTACTTCCCGCGAACGGTAAGCTGAACGAATACTGATATCTTCCTAGCTGCTGTTGGATTGGTTCTAATACTTTTTCGCACAAGTTTCTGCCAGATGCGATCGCTAATTCTGGATTTTCGGGCATATTACTTATGTTTTCTATTTGAGAAATTTCTGAATAAAGGAACTCCCGCATAAAAAAGCTTGGAGAAAGTTGAACTCGACCTAATTCTTCTAATGCTTTTACCGTTTGCGGAGTTTTCATAAAAATACCTTTGTATTTGCGGCGGTGCAATCCAAAGTTTAGATAGATAAGGACTTCTGACGCAAGCTTTGAATAATGTTAAGTTTTGTATAGTACGCTTTCATTATTCATCTATGCCTAGCCCAGCAAAAAGTAATAAATCCCGTGTAGTCGTTATTGGCGCGGGAATTGGCGGTTTAACGGCGGGGGCATTACTAGCACATCGCGGCTATGAAGTCATAGTTTTAGATCAAGCTATAGTCCCTGGTGGTTGTGCTTCTACCTTTAAACGCCAAGGATTTACCTTTGATATGGGTGCAACGCAAGTAGCTGGTTTGGAACCTGGGGGGATTCATCACCGCATATTTGCAGAATTAGAGATAGATTTACCTACAGTTAATTTGGAGATAGCAAGTTCCCATTCATATCTAAAGAAAGTGCGATCGCTCTGAAGTTATCTAAGGCAGCTTCTAGGTTTTCCACAATTTCGGCGGCGAGTAAATCGGGGTCTACAAGGCTATCGAGATCGGTGAGGCTTTGGTCTTTGAGCCAAAAGATATCGAGGCTAGTTTTGTCTCTAGCTATTAGCTCGTCGTAGGTAAACTTGCGCCATCTTCCTTCGGGGTTTGCTTCCGACCAAGTTTGCGTGCGCTCGTGGCGATTGGCGGGGTTATAGCAGTCAATAAAATCTTGCAAATCTTCCCGCTTCATAGGGTTGGCTTTCAAAGTAAAGTGGATATTGGTGCGAAAGTCGTAGTACCAAACTTCTTTTGTCCAAGGATCTTTAGCGGCGGGTTTGTTGTCAAAGAAGATAACGTTTGCTTTTACTCCCTGCTTGTAGAAGATACCTGTAGGTAGACGCAAGATGGTATGTAGGTCGATGCTTTCTAGAAGTTTTTTGCGTACCGTTTCCCCTGCACCGCCTTCAAATAGGACGTTATCAGGAACGACTACGGCGGCTTTTCCTGTAGTTTTCAAGATGGTATGGATATGCTGGACAAAGTTTAGTTGCTTGTTAGATGTCGTCGCCCAAAAATCTTGACGATTGTAGGTTAAGTCTTCGGTTTCTTGTTCCCCTTCTTGATTGGTAAACGTCATGCTGCTTTTTTTGCCAAAGGGGGGATTTGCCAGCACGTAATCAAATCGCTCTCCAGAATCGCCAATTAGTGCGTCTTGAGCGGAAATTGTACTGTCACCGCTAATATCGCCGATGTTGTGCAAAAACATATTCATCAAAGCAAGGCGGCGAGTATTGGCAACAATCTCGTTACCTGAAAAGGTACGGTGTTTGAGAAATTCTTTTTGCTCTTTGTCTAATTGGTGATTTTTGACTAAAAAGTCATAAGCTGCCAAAATAAAGCCCCCAGTACCGCAGGCGGGGTCTGCTAGGGTCTTTTTGGGTTCGGGGCGAATGCTACCATTGCCCAGATGAGGGCACGGGGGGTGAAGTATTGTCCTGCGCCGCTTTTGGTGTCTTCGGCGTTTTTCTCTAGCAGTCCTTCATAGATATCGCCTTTGACATCTGCGCCCATCATTACCCAACTTGCTTTATTGATGGTATCGATTAGGCTGTAGAGTTTGGCGGGGTCTTGAATTTTGTTTTGGGACTTGGTGAAGATTTGACCGAGCATTCCTGTCTGTTGTCCTAGTTCCCGCAAAATGCTGATGTAGTGGCTTCTAGTTCTGCGCCGCGCTTTGTTATCAGGCTTTCCCAATTATAGGTTTGGGGAATATTTACCGTGCGATTGTAAGGAGGTTTGCTGTACTCATCTGCCATTTTGAGAAACAAGAGATAGGTAAGCTGTTCGAGGTAATCGCCGTAGCCTACTCCATCATCTCGCAGGACATTACAGAAGCTCCAAACTTTAGAAACGATCGCGGCGGTGCTGGACATAGTAAGTTTTTCGTAGTGGTAGTTTTAGGGCGATCACGCGATCGCAAATACTGCAATAATGAACCTTGCTCATTTTAGAGATAAAATGCTACTACGCAAACAATCCTGACTGTGCACGAGTGAACTACTAACTATTTGTACACCATACGAGCTAATGGGAGAGTAAAAATGTGGAAGGATGAAGTTCTCGACGAAATTTACAAGATTCGAGAAGAACACACCAAATCTTTCAATTATGATTTACAGGCAATTTGTGAGGATTTGCGTAAAAGGCAGGCAGAAAGTGGAAGGCAGGTAATCTCAAAACCTCTCAAACAACATAGTCAGCAGCCCAACAAATCCCTGTACCCGACCACCTAAAGGGTTAGCTATTGGGCGTTTTAAAGCTTTCATGGGATCGCGCAAGGAGGTTAGCTAAAGGAATAATGGAGAAATAGTGCTAACAAACCTCGGTGCATGAAGGGAAATATCTTCTAGAACTTCCTGTACGCTCATAGGTGGATCGACCAAATCTTGTGCCTGTTCGGTTAAGATTTTTACCATGTACTTAGGACTCAAGTCAAAAAGATGGGTGAGAAAATCATCTGGTGTTTGAGCCTCAATCCCAAAAGGAGCTAACGCTGTGTCGGGAAAGTCTTTGATGTTGCTTGTGACAATTACTTGCGATCTGGACATCACAGCCACCGCCAGTACATGACGGTCTTTCTCATCGTTGGTCATACATGGGATTAACGTCTCAAATCCTCGGACAAAAACCTCTGCAAAAAACTCAGACATCACATCAATGAGTTCCTGAGCGTCTACAGAGCTAGTCATGTCCCTTTTGATAAGATTGCGTTTGACTTCTTCTAAAATCAGTTCGCTCCAGTGTAATCGATACATTCCTAGTTCAGCCGCTCGTAACAAAGTATCTCGCAAGGGAGCAGGGATAAGTACACACGCATCCAAAACTACTCCAAACGTTGACACAGGTAACTCCTCATGAATCCCATTAACTGTGTCTTGTCTTTATTCATGCTCTGCACTTTTGGACGACTTACCATATAGTCCCAGTTTTTGGCTTTTCTTTGTCAAGCGCGATAAACCCTCACGTCGGCTATGATCACGGCTCTCTTTGTAATCTATTAGATCGCCAAAACGGATACGACGATGCGTACCTACCAATGTGAAAGGGATAGCTCCTGCGGACAATAACTCAACTAAATACTGACGCGAAACATTCAGAATATCGGCGGCTTCTTGAGTTGTCAATTCCTTATGTACAGGAACAATCGTGACGCTATTTCCTTGCGCTAAGTCATGCACTAGCTGACGTAGAAGATGAAATACTGACTCAGGTAAATCGATCGCTTCACCTGCTGAACTTACAAGGCGAGGGAGGGAAGGCTTGTACTCATTATCTAGACGAGTAAAAAAGTCTTCTACCTTGGCTATATTTGGTCGCTCCTGCTCTGTAGCAGCGATTGGCTCACGAGCTAAAACCGATGGCATCTGTTTGTTCCTTAACTCTATGTTTTTCAGCGTAGCAAACTAAACGCTATAAACGCAACCATTTAGTTAGATACTGCATTCAGCTTTTTTCCCGATAATAGCTCTAAATCTCGCTGCAAACGGGCTTTTTTTTATTGATAAAATAGAATCTAGCTTAAAGTCCTTCTACCTCGCCGTTATGCCAATTAGTAATGAAGCTCTCAAGCAAGACCTCGATCAGCTTACAAAGAGGCAACTTCAGCAAGTAGCTGACTTTATTGCCTTCCTCAAATTTCGGGATAAACGCCGTCATGTTGTCCTAGATCCTGCTAGGTTGGCAACCCTTGCGACGGAGTTTGCAGAAGAAGACCATTTTCTTGCTGAAGCAGGAATGACTGATTATGCAGCAATACTGAATCACGAAGATCGGCAATGAGCGATCGCCAGTTTAAACGGGGGGAAGTTTGGTTAGCAAATCTCAATCCAACTCAGGGTTCTGAGCAAGCGGGTACTCGTCCTGTTATCGTGTTTCAAAATGAAATTGTTTCCCAGTTTTCCACAACAATTATTGCAATTCCCCTAACTACGAACCTACGCCGCGCCTCATTACCAATTTGTATAGTGATCGCCCAAGGAAATAGCGGGTTAGCTCAGGATTCCGTTGCACTATGTTTTCAGATGCGCGTGCTAGATAAAACTCGGTTAATTCAGAAGTTGGGACAACTCAATACTGAAACGATCGCTCAATTAGAAGAAGTAGTGTTGCTAACGCTAGGATACGAGTTTTGAAGGGAGCAGATAAATCGCTCTTTTTACATATCTCTAGCTTATTCAATCTTTCCATCAACAAAGATTTCAAGCTCTAGCTGTTTTCCATTTTTACCGTTCAGCTTTTCTTGTCTAATTCGTTCTATTAGTTGCTCTGCTGGCTCATCGTTGGGATCTTGGGGGACAAGTTTACCCTCAAATGCTTGTTTGAGAATGCTTTGACGCAAGGCTTCGGCTCTTTGCAGGTTTTCAGTAATAGTTGCTTCTAGGCGATCGCATATTGAAAGCCGAAACTCAATTTCTTGAACTATTTGATGTTGTTCGGCAAAGCTTGGCAAAGGAATCGGGAGGTTGTTAACTGTTGCCTTATTAATCTTGGGCATAGTTCCAGCCGTGCCAGTTGCTCGCTCTTTAAAGAAAGTTCGCGCTCGCTGACTATTTATCACTAGATGAAAGTAGTCTGTATTCAAACTCTCAGCAAACTGGATTTTCATCATCAGATCGGGATAGATGAACTCGCTAGAGTCTCCTTTGTATTTTGCCGCTATACCCACATATTCAATCGTATTACCTCGTTGAATTAAAACATCTCCCGGTTTTAGCCATAAGTAAGAATCGACAGCTATTTCCTCATCAATATATTTAAAGTATTGTCGATCAAATTTTCCTGATGTTGTAGCGCTTAAGCTAAGACTTTTTACACCTGTAGGGTAACTTACGGGCTTAGGTGAATATCCATTTCTAGGACTAAACATGGTCAGATTTCCCAGTTTTGCCCACATCCAGCTATCAGGCAACACAGATAGCGCTTCGATCTGGCTATCAGTAAAGTGAGATATACACTCGACCTTCCTCGGCTTCCCTGGCTTCTTCCCCTGTTTTCCATTCGCTTCCCAATCCTTAACCGCCTCGTTCCATTCTTGTAGCTGCTGGAGATCGCGTTTCTCTCGTTCTGCTTTAATCTGAACTAAAAGCTCCCCCGCACTTTTAAGCTCTCCCTGTTGCTTTTTTTCTTCACGCCACTTCGCTGTAAGTTTTCCCTCAAATGCCCATTTCAGAACGGCTTGGCGATAAATCTTCAGTTGTTGCTGAGTAGTTTTTAGGCTCTCAACTCCTTTGTCAAGGTCAGAAAATAATTCTTCGATTTTCTCAACGATACGATGTTGTTCAGAGAGTGGCGCAACTTTAATTTGTATATTTTTTAATTTTGATTGATTAATTGACGATTGATTAACTGCTCTTTGTGCAATCTTAATAAAGACACCGCTAACACGAAGATATTTTAGTTGATAATTTAAGTAGTCAGAATATATATATTCAGATGAGCGAAGTAATAGTAAATTCATTCCATGAATCAATACCTGGGGTTTACCTCTATAAATGGCAGTCTTTCCTAGATGTAAATCGCTGTTAATATGACTCAATAAAATATCTTGATACTCAATCGAATATTTTTCAACAAATTCTTCACTTGACTCGAAAATATATCTAACGCGGGACTCATCAACGATTTCATTTGAGATAGTCTCGATCCTTGTAATTGGAAAACCAACCTTCTCTTTGTATTGCGTTACATTTGCGCCATTAGAGAGTCTTGTTAGTAAATCTCCTAGCGAACAAAACGCCCACTGTTTAGGTAAGTTTTCTTTCCCACAAATAGAATTTAATTGTTCTGAATTAGAATCTATAGACATACTTACACCGCCAATGCCTCATTCATTTCCTGAACGATCGCATTCATATCATCCCCAAAAAGCTGATACATTTTCCCTAACCCACCTCTAGCATCAAAGGGTGCATAATCTAAGTCTTCTGGCTCAAGATGAAACGAACTAACAATATGCTCCTTAATCATCCTTAGCCACTCCATTTGTTCTTCGCTAAACTTCAATGCTCCCGCCTGTTTCTTAAATACCCACGCCTGAAAATTGCGATTTACGGTATTTTCATAGCTAGTCAAAGTAGCATCAATCCCCACCACACGCCGAATCAACGCCACCAACGCCGTTAACTCGTTAAGCGGATTTTTACCACTTACTTGCTCTATCTGCTCGTAGGCTTGCCATACTCGCAACGGCGCAAGCTGCGGCTTATTAAGAGTAATAGTTTCTAACAGTTCTCGAATCGTCTGATAACTAACCGTCCGTTGCTGGTAAGGCAGATTGTAAAAGATTTTCAGCGCTGTAATCTCATCCTTATTAGCCTCAATATACGTTGTAAAATCCCTTACCAGACTTTCCGCCTGCTCTAGTGCCTGCACATTCCAGCCTGCAAACTGCACCGCGTCTATATTCACTGTGTCAATAATCTGTTCGTGAACTTGCCGCACCTTATCCAAATAATCAATTATCTCTCCTGTAAACACCCGACTCGCCGAGCTAATCAACTCTTGCTGTACAGCCTCCATTTGCCCTTTGCTAGGAACTTCAACCCCCAAAAGCTGGTTGTCTTGCCGTGCCTTTTCAGTTATTTTGTCAACATCGTAGGCATTTAACAGAGATTTAGCAATTTCTCCCAAAGTCTGCCCATTAGTCAAACTACATAGCTTTTCCTGCTCTTGAGGAGTTATTTGTCTTTCCAAACGCACCAAACGCCCCGCTAAAGATGTAAAAGCATCCTCATCCTGTGCGCCCATCATAATCCCCATCATCAAGTCTTTAATCGCTACAGTGCGCTTGCGCTCCAAAGGGCGACTATCGGTCTTTAAAGACTTCGTAACCCCCACAGCATCGACAATTACAAAATGGGTTTTAGCTGAAGCAGCCGAAGGAGTAACCTTTTTTAGGTCATCTTGTCCCAAAGTCCGCGTCCCTCGTCCTTTCATTTGCTCAAAATAGTTACTCGCTTTCACATCTCGCATAAAAAGCAAGCATTCCAAAGGTTTAACATCTGTACCTGTGGCAATCATATCGACGGTTACAGCAATTCGGGGATAATAATCGTTGCGAAACTGTGCCAATACGGACTTAGGATCTTCTGCTTGATACGTTACCTTTTTGCAAAAAGCATTACCTTCGCCAAACTCCTCCCGGACAATTTGAATAATATCTTCAGCGTGACTGTCGGTTTTAGCAAAAATCAGCGTTTTAGGTACTTCTTCACGATGGGGGAAAATTTCGGGAAGTTTGTTTTTAAAGGTGCGGATAATATTGCGGATTTGGCTAGGATTAACTACATCTCTATCCAACTGCTTGCTAGAGTAGCTATAAGTTTCATCCAACTGTTCCCAGCGATGCTGACGAGTCATCTTATCTCGCTTATCTACAAACTCTTGAGCAACAATTTCGCTGCCTCGATTAGTAATTTCCGTCTCAATAGTATAAACGTCATAACCAACGTTCACGCCGTCGGTTACAGCATCCTCATGGGAATATTCGCTAACAATGTTCTCATTAAAAAAGCCAAAGGTGCGTTTATCTGGGGTTGCAGTTAAGCCAATCAAAAACCCATCAAAGTAATCAAGTACCTGTTTCCAAATGTTGTAAATAGAGCGGTGACACTCATCAATGACAATAAAATCAAAAAACTCAATAGCAATCCTGGGATTGTAAACTACAGGCATTGGCGCTTTAATCTGTACCAACTCGTTAGGATTTTCTTGTTCTGCTCTTTCATCCAACTCCTCACCTTTGAGAATCGAATACAAGCGTTGAATAGTGGTAATACACACCTGGCTATCGGTTGCTACATAACTTGATTTCAACCTTTGGACGTTGTACAACTCCGTAAACTTGCGATTATCATCATTGGGCGTATAACTCAAAAACTCCTGCTCGGCTTGCTCTCCCAGGTTTTTGGTATCAACTAAAAATAAAACCCGCTCCGCCTTAGCGTATTTAAGCAACCGATAAACAGCAGTAATTGCTGTAAAAGTTTTACCGCTTCCCGTCGCCATTTGAATCAAAGCACGGGGACGACTTGCTTTAAAAGATGTTTCTAGATTATTCACAGCGCGGACTTGACAATCTCGCAGCTTGTCAGGATTAAGAGCAGGAATATCGAGCAATCGCGTCCTTAAAGACGTTTCTTGCTTTAACCAAGAAAGGAATGTTTCGGGACGGTGGAAAGAAAAAACCGGACGGGAGCGGGGCTTAGGATCGCGTCTATCGGTAAAACGAATCAAAACTCCCGTACTTTCATAAACAAAAGGCAGAGGCTTGTTTTTGAGGTATTTGAGCTTACTTTCAGCGTATCCTCTTGACTGTTCCTCAACTACTGTCAGGCGATGCCCTTCTTCCTCGCGTTTAGCTTCTACAATTCCTATAGCTTGGCGATCTACAAATAGCACATAATCAGCAATTCCTGAATCGGTGGGATACTCCCGAATCGCAACGCCGACACTAGCCGCTAAATTAATCTTGTCCTTATCTTGAATACTCCAGCCTGACGCTCTCAAAAGCTTATCAATGAGATCGCGCGCTTGCTGTTCTGGGTTTTGATTAATCCATGTCATAAAAACTCTATTGATGACTCAAGCTTAGTATGCCCAGACTAGGCAAAATTAACACTAAAAAGTTTTGTCAAAAATAAAGCTGCTAAAAAAGGCAAAGTTACAGAAGCTATTTTTAATTGCTACCAGAGCTACCAGATGCGATCGCACTTTTCAGCGCTTTTCTAAAAAATGTTAAGTTTTATATAGTACGCTTTCATTATTCATCTATGCCTAGCCCAGCAAAAAGTAATAAATCTCGCATTGTCGTTATTGGGGCGGGAATTGGCGGTTTAACGGCGGGGGCATTACTGGCACATCGTGGCTATGAAGTCATAGTTTTAGATCAAGCTATAGTCCCTGGTGGCTGTGCTTCTACCTTTAAACGCCAAGGATTTACCTTTGATGTAGGTGCAACTCAAGTTGCAGGCTTAGAACCTGGTGGGATTCATCACCGCATATTTTCGGAATTAGAGATAGATTTACCCGCCGCTACACCCTGCGATCCGGCTTGCGCGGTATATTTACCAGGGGAAAGCGAACCAATTAATGTATGGAGAAGCCGCGAAAAGTGGCAAGAAGAACGCTTACGACAGTTTCCTGGTAGTCAAGACTTTTGGAAATTGTTAGAGGATTTATTTAAGGCTAGTTGGGCATTTCAAGGACGAGATCCGGTACTACCTCCCCGCAATTTGTGGGATTTGTGGCAGCTAACGCAGGCTGTACGCCCTGGAACCTTAATTACCTTACCCTATACCTTTTTCACCGTAGGAGATGCGCTACGAAACTGTGGGTTAGAACGCGATCGCCGTTTGCGGACTTTTCTCGATTTGCAACTCAAGCTTTATTCTCAAGTAGATGCGGAAGAAACACCACTACTGTACGCTGCAACAGCTTTGAACGTGTCGCAATTGCCCCAAGGATTGTTTCACTTGCAAGGTAGTATGCAGGTATTGAGCGACTTGTTAGTAAAAGCTTTAGAACGAGACGGCGGTAAGCTGTTGATGCGTCACACTGTCGAAAGTATTGAGGTAAAAGATGGTACTGCGGGGGTTGTAATTCGCAATCAAAAAAATGGTGAAGTTTGGACGCAAATCGCCGATGAAATAGTTGCTAATGTCACTGTGCAAAACTTGGTGCAGCTATTAGGCGAAAACGCTCCTCAAGGTTACACTCGCCGCGTAGAAAAACTCCCCCAAGCATCCGGGGCTTTTGTTGTGTACTTGGGTGTAAAACAAGAGGCAATTCCAGCAAATTGTCCGCCACATTTACAATTTCTCTATGATCGCGAAGGAATTATCGGCGAAAATAATTCTTTATTTGTCTCCGTCAGTCATCCTGGCGATGGACGCGCCCCCGATGGATTTGCCACAATTATCGCATCTTCCTTTGTCGATCCTCACCCTTGGTGGCGGGGCGATTACGAGGCAATGAAGCAAGAATATACTGAAAGTGCGATCGCACATTTAGCGCAATTTTTCTACCTCACTCCAGAAACAATTAAGCATCAAGAAGCTGCAACCCCTCGCACTTTTGCGCGCTATACCGCCCGTGACTTAGGCATTGTGGGTGGAATTGGGCAAAGAGTACCGACTTTTGGTCCTTTTGGTTTTGCTAACCGCACCCCGATTAAGCATTTGTGGTTAGTTGGTGACTCTACCCATCCTGGTGAAGGAACCGCCGGAGTTAGTTATTCGGCTTTGACAGTAGTTAGACAAATTGAAAACTTAAATAGTAGATAGAGACGTATTATTAACGCCTCTATCACCTAAAACTCTACCTAAGTTTATCGCTTAGATTGCTGATATTGGGAGAAAGATTGATAGCATTCTTCCTCGTCGTAAAGATGACATTTATCTGTAACGTCCTTAATCAACGCCCAGGAAAATTTGCACTCATCATGCAGATACGCCGCCCAATTTTCTTGGATACTGCGATAAGCTAACCGCAAATTGTAAGACGGAATCGCTGTAGAAATATGATGGGGTACGTGGACGTTGATATCGTGACAGAGAAATTCTACCCAACGTGGATAGTTACAGTGGATAGTACCTGATAATTGCGCGATCGCAACTTGCCATTTACTATCTTCTACAAATGGGACATCCGATGCTGTGTGGTGAAAATAAGTAAAGGTACTCATCCAGAAATGGTATACCAGCCAAGGCATTAACCAAAATTTGACAAAACCCCAGATTCCTGTAGTGGCAATTAGTAGTGGAAAAGCGATCGCCGCAAAAACAACTACGACGGTAACTGATAGCTTAATATACGAGCGTTCTTTGGGCTGATATTTGGACAAATCAAAGTGCGTTACCGCCCAATGTGCAATAGAACCTACCCACCAAAAACGATTTTTGGCGAATCCCTGAAACACCGACTGTCTAAAACTTCCCCAATCTTCGTATTTTTCGGGGGTAATTGGTCGCCAAGCATTATCTTGTTCGAGGTGATTGGTGTAAGCATGGTGATGATTATGCTTAATTCTCCAGCCGTGAAAAGGGTAGATTAACGGCATCATAAATATATGCCCTACCAAATCGTTTACCCAACGGCGTTTTGCAAAAGAACGATGTCCGCAGTCGTGAGCAATTACAAAAAATCCTGTTAGCCCTGTACCCGTAAAAACCCATAATAAAGGCAAGAAGTACCAGGGAGCAAAAGCAAGTCCTACATAGCCCAAGCCAACCATAAACACGTTTGCGATCGCTCTAGACCAAGCTTTGGCGCGATTTTGCTGGAAACACTCTTTTGGTAAGGTTTTGATTATATCTTTGAGAGTAAGATCTGACTTAGAAGCAGATGGTATTGTCTGAAAATTGATTTCTGATGTAGTCATGAATACCTAAAAAACACCTTAAGCAAGTCCCTTGCTAATAAAATTGGCTGTAGCAGAAGCTTCTTGAAGTGGAACCACCACAAGTTAAAGCTGGGGAGTGTCAGTCCCAATCAGCAATTAAAACGGGTAATTAGTTTAAAAAGAACTTCTATTAAGTTATTTTAAGTTATTTTACGACCCATAATTAATAAATCGCGCTCAATTGCGTCCAACTTAGCGACTTGAGGCAAATGTCCCCAAGTTTGAAAGCCAAATAGCTCAAATAATTTTACGCTAGGCTGATTGTGAGCAAAAATAAAACCTAAAAGAGTGTTTAAGCTTAAGCTAGGACTAAGAGAAATCGCCCTAGTAAGCAGCTTGTACGCCACGCGCTGGCGTTGGTAGGTGGGGGAGACGTAGATACTAATTTCTGCTGTTGCTTGATAGGCTGGTCGTCCGTAAAACGATTGAAAACTCAACCATCCCAGGATAACTTGCTTTGTTTCCATTACTAAGATTGGGCGGCTAGTAGAGGAATGCTGGTAAAACCAATCAAGGCGACTTTCCACCGATACGGGATTGAGATCGGCCGTTGCTAGACGGCTAGGAATAGAAGCATTATAGATACTAACGATCGCACTCAAATCGGCTGCCACCGCATTTCTGATATACATAACTTAGGTTTATACCTTAAGAACCCTTATGAATAGTAATGCCCAACAATGGAATGCCAACTTATACGATAGTAAGCACAAATTTGTCTCCTCGCTGGCTACAGATTTGGTAGAATTATTATTGCCAAAAGCAGGAGAGCGCATACTAGATATTGGTTGCGGTACAGGGCATCTGACTCAAGACATTGCAAATTATGGCTCAGAAGTTTTAGGGATTGACAGTGCGGAAACAATGATTTTGCGATCGCGTCAAAATTACCCTAACTTGCAATTTGCAGTCATGGACGCAGCAGAACTAGAATTTATTGAAGAATTTGATGCAGTTTTTTCTAATGCCGTGCTGCACTGGATCAAACAGCCAGAAAAAGTTATTACAGGTGTTTGGAAGTCGCTTAAACCCGGTGGGCGTTTTGTTGCAGAATTTGGCGGTAAGGGAAATATTAATTTAATTCAAACGGCGCTAAATCGGGCAATTGAGCAAGAAAATTCTGCCCTTGAAGAACTGGTAAACCCTAATTACTTTCCGAGTATTGCGGAATATGGCAGTTTATTAGAAAAGCAAGGTTTTGAGTTGACTTTTGCGACATTATTTGATCGTCCTACTCCTTTAGATGGGGAAGCAGGAATAGTTAATTGGCTCAAAATGTTTAGAAATAGTACATTAGCTGCTTTTTCTGAAGATGCGCAAACAAGAATTTTGGCTAATGTCGAAGAACAGTTGCGCCCAACACTATATAAAAATGG
Source organism: Aliterella sp. E5.1 (assembly GCF_057473825.1). Classification (NCBI taxonomy): domain Bacteria; kingdom Bacillati; phylum Cyanobacteriota; class Cyanophyceae; order Chroococcidiopsidales; family Aliterellaceae; genus Aliterella; species Aliterella sp. E5.1. The sequence continues at coordinate 7,594 of NZ_JBYCCV010000014.1, read as the reverse complement.
TACGTGGTTTGCAGATTATCGCCGTTTGCGAATAGTTGCAGTTAAAGACTAATGGGGCAAAAATTAATTTTATACTTAAGTGCGATCACATTACTCTCTATTTTACTGATAAGCTGCGCTCAAACCTCTCCACAACCTACTTTGACTGTATCGGCGGCGGCTAGTCTGCGAAATGTAATGGAAGAAATACAACAAGACTATGCCCAATTGCAGCCAGGGGTAAAAATTATCTATAATTTCGGCGCTTCGGGGGCTTTACAGCAACAAATTGAGCAAGGAGCGAATGTAGATGTATTTATTTCTGCTGCTAGTAAACAAATGGATGCTTTGCAGAGCAAAAACTTATTGCTTGCAGATACTCGAAAAAATCTGTTTGGCAATCAAATTGTATTGATTGTACCGAAGAAGGCTGAGAATATTTCTAGCTTTGCAGATTTAACAGGCGATCGCATTATAAAAATTGCTTTGGGCGAACCTAATAGCGTCCCGGCGGGAAAGTATGCTCAAGAAGTTCTAAATTATTTCAAAATCTTTGATGCTACCAAATCAAAGTTTATTTTTGCTAAAGATGTTCGTCAAGTTTTAAGTTATGTAGAAACAGCAAATGTTGATGCAGGTATTGTTTACGCTACTGATGCCAAGCTATCAAAATCAGTGAAAATCATCGCAACGGCTCCACTAAAATCTCATTCTCCAGTAGTATATCCTGTCGCAATTATTCAAAGCAGTAAAAATATTACTCAAGCTAAAAATTTTATAGGTTTTTTGGCAAGTCAAAAAGCTAATGATACTTATAAAAGATATGGTTTTACAAAAGCTTATTAAACTCGCGTAGTTAACATTTATATTTAATGAATTTAGATTTATCTCCCCTTTGGATATCTCTTAAAACTACTTTTGCAGCTACAGGGATTACATTTTTCTTAGGAATTGCTGCGGCACAGTGGATATTTAACTATCGAGGCAAAGGTAAAAATTTAATAGATGGCTTATTTACGCTTCCGCTAGTTTTACCGCCTACAGTAGTCGGTTTTTTCTTACTATTATTACTAGGTAAAAATGGTTTGGGGCAACTACTGCAACCATTAGGAATTACAGTAATTTTTACTTGGTATGCAACAGTAATTGCCGCTATTATAGTTTCTTTTCCGTTGATGTACAAAACAGCATTAGGAACATTTAAACAAATAGACGCAAATTTGCTTGCAGCCGCACGGACATTAGGCGCATCAGAGTGGCGGGTTTTTTGGCAAGTTACTTTACCCTTAAGTCAGTCAGGAGTTATTGCTGGAATTATACTAACTTTTGCTCGTGCTTTGGGCGAATTTGGGGCAACTTTGATGCTAGCGGGTAATATTCCTGGAGAAACTCAAACTGTTCCCATTGCAATATTTTTTGCGGCGGAAGGTGGAGAAATAGATAGCGCTTTGATTTGGGTTGTGGTAATTGTCGCCATCTCTTTTGCTGCAACATTTGGATTGAATTATTGGGCAGATTTGCCGCAGTTAAAATTAACTTCTTCTCAGCATCATGAAGGAAACTATTTAACTCCTCCTATTGTTGCTTTTAAGGAGAGTAAAAATAATTTGCTAGTAAATATCCAAAAATCTTTGCCTAATTATACTTTGATAACTAACTTTACTGCTGACAACTATCCCCTCGGATTATTGGGAGCTTCAGGAGCAGGTAAAAGTATGATTTTGCGCTGCATTGCGGGATTAGAAAAACCTAACAGTGGCTGCATTATTCTCAATGGACGAGTGCTATTTGACGAGCAAAAACAAATTAACTTACCTGTACGCGATCGCCATATTGGTTTTGTCTTTCAAAATTATGCCTTGTTTCCCCACCTAAGTGTTGCTCAAAACATTGCTTTTGGATTGCAAAACTTGTCACCCCCAAACCGAAATCGGCGCGTAAACGAGCTAATTACCCTCATGCACCTGCAAGGACTGCAAAACCGCTATTCAAAGAACTTATCGGGCGGACAACAGCAGCGAGTAGCCTTAGCGAGGGCCTTAGCAGTGCAACCAGAGGTACTTTTACTAGATGAGCCATTTTCTGCTCTAGATACTCACCTCCGCAGCCAGCTAGAAAAACAGCTAATTGCAATTGTCAGCAACTACCAAGGTGTAACGCTATTTGTTACCCACAACTTAGAAGAAGCTTATCGAGTTTGTAAAAATCTTTTGGTACTGTCTGGAGGCAAAACCGAGGCTTACGGAACTAAAGAAAGCATTTTTGAGCGTCCCCGAACATTTACAACGGCTCAAATCACTGGATGTAAAAATTTCTCCCGCGCTCAAATTATTTCACCCCAAAAAGTTCGAGCCATAGATTGGGATTGTACTTTGCACGTTACAGAATCTATTTCAAACCAACTCCAACATATCGGTATTCGCGCCCATCAACTAATTTTTAGAGATGCCCCAAAGGAAAATACTTTCCCTTGCTGGGTTGTGCAAACTAGCGAAACACCCCATCGCATGACAATTTATCTCAAATTACACAAGCCACCCACTCAAATTAACGATTACCATCTGCAAGCAGAAGTTTTCAAAGAAAAGTGGGCGGTGTTAAAAGATCGTCCTTTTCCTTGGCTTGTGCAACTAGATCCCGTGCGACTATTTTTGATGGATAGCTAAATTCATGAAGCATTTTTCAAGTTTCTAACTGTTGTTGCGCCTGAATTGCGATCGCTTTATTGTGGCTAATTTCCGCTTCTTCTTGTCGCCCAATTTGTTCTAAGGCTACGCCTCGGTTAAACCATCCCCAATAGTCATTGGGTGTCAACTCTAGCACTCGATCAAAAGCGGCGATCGCTTCTTCGTAACGTTCCATTTTTCCCAAACTCAATCCTAAGTTGTACCAAGTTTGATTGCACTCTGGTTGAATATCTAACGCCCGATAAAAACTAGCTAAGGCTTTCTCATGCTTTCCCCAATCACTTAAAATCAAGCCCCGGTGATACCAAGCAAGAAAGCCATCGGGTCTAAACTCAATCGAGCGATCAAAGCTATTTAAAGCTTCGTCGGTACGCTGCAATTGTTTTAAAGCCGTACCTCGGTTGTACCACGCCCAATAAGCATTGCTTTGTAGTTGCAAAACGCGATCGAAACTGGCAATCGCTTTTTCAAAAGCGCCGTAGTCGCTCCAGGTAATGCCTCGATTGTGCCATACTGTCGCACCATCGGGGTTAAACTCCAAAGCCCGATCGAAGCTATTAATTGCCTCAATGTAGCGCCCCAACTTACCTAGGGCAATGCCACGATTGTGCCACAACCAGTAAGCATCAGGGCGAATCAGTAGCGCTCGGTCAAAAGAAGCGATCGCATCCTCATGTCGTCCTAAACTACCCAAAGCAAAACCTCTTTGGGACAAAGCCTCGCTATAATCTGGTTTATATCTCAAAGCGCGAGTAAAACAAGAAATCGCGGCTTCGTATTTTTCTGCCTTGACTTGGTGTACTCCTTGGTGAAATAAAAATTCTGCTTCTAAACTGGGGATTCTCATCATAATATTTGGCATCATACCTAAGACTGATTTTATATTTAAAGTTCCCAAAAAATGACTAAGATCGATCATCAAAGTATTGAGTTTCGTGTCGAACGCGATTCAATGGGCGAACGGCAAATTCCAAGCAGTGCCTACTACGGCATCCAGACTTTACGAGCAATAGAGAATTTTCCGATTAGTGGAATTAAGCCTTTACCCACTTATATAGATGCTTGCGTGACGATTAAAAAAGCTACAGCCCTTGTAAATGGAGAACTTGGCTGCATCGATCGAGATATTGCTGAGGCAATTGTCAAGGCGGCAGATGAAGTAATTGCAGGCAATTGGCGCGATCAATTTGTAGTAGATATTTACCAAGCTGGGGCGGGTACTTCGCACCACATGAATATAAATGAAGTATTAAGTAATCGCGCCTTAGAGATTTTGGGAGATGAAAAGGGCAACTATCAAAAAGTCAGCCCCAACGATCATGTAAATTACGGACAGTCTACTAATGATGTAATTCCAACAGCAATTCGGATTGGTGGGTTGTTGGCACTAAAGCGTAGTTTGTATCCAGCCTTAGATAAAGCAATTTCAGCCTTGAATGTTAAAGCTGAAGAATTTAAGGGTATTGTCAAATCGGGCAGAACTCACTTACAAGATGCGGTTCCCGTAAGACTGGGCGAAAGTTTCCGCGCATGGGCGCAAATTCTCAGAGAACACAAAACCCGCCTAGAACTAGCGCAGACAGATTTAACTCGGCTAGGATTGGGAGGCAGTGCAGCAGGTACAGGGCTAAATACCCATCCTGACTATAAAATGCGCGTTGCTCAAGTATTGTCTGAGTTACTAAACCAGCCTTTACAGAGTGCGCCCCATATGATGGCTGCAATGCAAAGTATGGCTCCTTTTGTCAACGTTTCGGGAGCAATTCGTAACTTAGCTCAAGATTTGGTCAAAGTTTCTCACGATTTGCGGTTGATGGATTCAGGACCAAAAACGGGGTTAAAAGAAATTCAATTGCCACCCGTACAACCAGGTTCGTCAATTATGCCAGGAAAATATAACCCTGTAATGGCAGAAATGACAGCAATGGTATGTTTTCAGGTGATGGGCTACGACAATGCAATTACTTTCGCTGCCCAAGCAGGGCAACTAGAATTAAACGTGATGATGCCCTTAATTGCTTACGACTTAATTCACTCCATTGAAATATTGGGAAATACAATTGCAGCGCTAACTGATAGTTGTATTGTCGGAATTACCGCCAATCGAAGTCGCTGTCAAAGCTATGCTGAAGGTAGTCTTGCCTTAGTTACGGCTTTAAATCCTCATATTGGCTATCTAAACGCCGCCGCCGTAGCAAAGGAATCTCTAGAAACAGGTAAATCTTTGCGGCAAATTGTTAAAGAAAGGGAGTTGATGACGGAAGAACAATTAGCCCAAGTATTAAATTTAGAACAAATGAGCGCTATGCCATAGTTTGTTACTTAAAAAGCCAAAGAGATTGCCATTTTAGAATTTATGTAATTTGTGTAACAACTACGGTACTCAATCGTCTGATTTACTTAATGTAGAATCTGAGGTTTATTGAGATCATGATTGGTTTTAAAGGGTATATTCTCAGTCTGGTAAATCCACGATTTATCCTAACAGGCGTAAAAACAGCGCTATTTGTCGGTTCTCTACTCTTTTTAGTCAATCACGGACTTGCCTTTGTACGTGGAGAAATGACTAGCGATCGCTGGATTTCTGTAGTTTTGAGTTACATAATGCCTTATTTAGTCAACGTGCATGGTCAATATAGCTCCCGGCGCAAACTGATTGCAGATAAGTCTTAATTTTAAGAACAAGACAATTTTAAACCCCGTACTGCTTAAACCAGGCTTGGAGGCGTTGCCAGCCAAGTCTTGCTTCTTTCTGGCGGTAGGAGGGGCGATAATCAGCAAAGAAGGCGTGGGGCGCATCAGGATAAACAATAATTTGCGACCTACTACTGCTAGTTTTTAATCCTGCACGCATTTGCTCTACCGTTTCTAGGGGAATGCCTGTATCTTTGCCGCCGTATAGTCCCAGTACAGGGACTTTTAAGCTAGGCGCAATATCGACAGGATGATTTGGAGTCAAATTAGTTTTATTCCCCACCAATCTCCCGTACCATGCCACACCAGCCTTAACTTGGGGATTGTGGGCGGCGTACAGCCAAGTAATACGACCGCCCCAACAAAAGCCTGTAATTCCTAATCGTTCACCATTACCTTTTGCAGACTTTATAGCCCAATTTACCGTTGCATCCAAATCCGACAAAACTTGAGCGTCGGGTACTTTAGCAACTACTTTGCGGATTTTGTCAACGCTATTTAACTGCAAAACATCGCCTTGACGGACAAATAATTGCGGCGCGATCGCACTGTATCCAAGTTTAGCAAAGCGACGGCAGACATCTTGTATATGTTCGTGTACGCCAAAAATCTCTTGAATTACTAAGACTACTGGGAAATTTGCACCCGTGCTAGGCATTGCTCGATAAGCCGGAATTTCGCCATCTTTGACCGGAATTTTTACCATCCCAGCAACCAATCCTTTTGAATCCGTAGTAATAACTTTGGCAGAAATAGGTTGTACGGCTAAAGCAAAACCTGTTGCTATCGTGGCAGTAGTAATAAAAGTGCGGCGTGTTACTTTTTTCATGATTTAGGGAAAATAATTTTATTAGGAAATATTCAAAACAGTTTTTAGTTACGGCGCTTGGGCGATCGCCTAAAATTACGATTAGTTCAAGTCTCTAGGAGAAAACAAGCGGTATGGATGTAGATAAAACACCTGGTAATCAATCTAATCCACTCCTAGAAGATAAAAATGATGCAACTCCTAATATTGGCGGTGGTTTACCAATAATTGAATATTGGGCAAAGCATACGCTGCCACCGGAAGGAACAAAACTGTGGAAAACCTTACTCCATAAAAGCGCTTGCTTGTCTTGCGCGTGGGGGACGGGCGGTCAAAAAGGCGGCTTTACCAATGAAAATGGTGAAAAACTCCAGCGCTGTATGAAAAGTGTAGAGGCAATCTCTGCAGAAATTAAACCGCCCGTCCCTGCTTCTATTTTCACAGACAATACCATCGAACAGTTGCAAAAGCTGACTTCGCAGCAAGCTGATAGATTGGGAAGATTTAGCTTTCCGATGATTTTGCGCGAGGGACAATCTCATTACGATCGCATTTCTTGGCAAGAAATCTATAATATCGCTATCGACGCTTTTCAACAGCCACCAGAAAGAGTAACGTCTTATAGTTCGGGACGATCTTCTAATGAAGCGGCGTATTTGCTGCAATTGATGATGCGGGTGCTTGGTTCCAATAACTTGGCAGATTGTTCGGATTTGTGTCACGCGCCTTCAACTACTCGACTCAAACAAATGTTTGGTTCTGGTACTTCTATGGTGAGTCTAGAAAACTTAGAAAAGTCTGATTGTTTAGTCTTAACTGGTTCCAACCCCGCCTATAACAATCCGCGTTTGATGAACGAGCTAATTAAGTTGCGCGATCGCGGTGGTAAAGTAATTGTCATTAATCCCCTTGTTGAAATTGGTTTAGTTAAGTTTGGTTCCCCAGCTTTTCCTCTAAAGTAGTTGATTACAGGCTCAGATATAGCAAATTTCTACTTACAGCCACTTCCTGGTAGCGATGTTGCTTTATTTGTCGGTATCCAGAAATATATTATCGAGCAAGGCTTAGTTCAAAGTAATTACTTGCAAGCTCATACTGAAGGCTGGGAAGCAGTAATTGAAAGCGCTATTTCTACCAGTTGGGAAACTATTACTACTACTTGTGGCGTAGCTAGAAGCGAGATTGAAGCCGCCGCCAAATTAATTACAAGTTCTCAGGCTGTAGTCTTTGGTTGGGCAATGGGGGTTACTCACCAAGCAAATGGTGTAGATAATGTATTTAGTATTGCTAATACTGCCTTACAGCAGTTCCTGATTGAATATAATACAGTTAAAGAGTAAACTTGAACGGAAACTAAATGAAAGCGTACTCTGTAGACCTGCGCCAAAAAGTCATTGATGCCGATAACCAGCGAGAGGGGTCACAG